>JAEEQV010000179.1:0-5134 GCA_016285445.1 Bacteroidales bacterium | reverse complement strand
TCGAGAGTTTAGCGAAGTGAGGAGATTTTTAGCGAAGATGTGGCGTCGACGGCGGTTTTTGTTACTTTTTGTCGCTGAAGACAAAAAGTAAAAGAAAACTTTCTATTTTTGAACTCTAAACATTTTTTAATTTGAAACTTTTCCGTTACATAGTGCCGATTGTGTTTTTGTTTCTCTCGTTCGCAGGAACGGCACAGAGTGTGCAAAAACAGGATGCTTCATCGAACGATACTGTTTTTTGTCGGATTGCGGATTATAACAATTCATGCTTCAGTTTCGGATATGTACTATCGAATGGAGAAGTTATTAAACCGAAATACGATTATGTAGGTTATTTTTCAGATAATAATTTCGCAGCCATAAGGTTAGGGAGAAAATACGGATTTATAAACAAATCGGGAAATGTCGTTGTAGAACCTAAATATGATTATTTTTCGAATTTTTCAGAAGGGTTGGCACGGGTGAAATTAAACGACAAATGGGGCTATATTGACACAATTGGAAATATAGTTGTCGACTTTATTTATGATGGCGCATACGATTTTTCAAATGGTTTGGCTCGGGTAAAACAAGACGTGAAATGGGGATTTATCGACACAACAGGGATGTGCGTCATAGAACCAAAATTCTTCTATGTGAATGATTTCTTCAACGACGTTGCGTGTGTTGAAGAAGTTGTCGGTCTTGGTAATTCTGCGAAATATAAAGATAAAAAGGGAAGATTTCATGTTGATGAATTATTATGGTCTGAATTCGAAGATAAATACATTAGATATGGATATATTGACCGTGCAGGAAATTATATAGTGAAGCCGAAATATTGCAGTGCCAGTGATTTTGAATATGCTATTGCTTGTGTTTGCCTGCGAAATGGGAAATGTGGATTTATTGATAAAAAGGGGAATGTCGTTGTTGAATTGAAATACGACATTATCTCCAACTTTCATGACGGTATGGCAATTATTCGATTAAATAACAAAGAAGGATTTATTGACACGACAGGGAAATATGTCATTGAACCTCGATATTGTGATGTATATCCTTTTTATAACGGTTTTGCACAAGTAGTTACGGCTGATGAGAATCTGTACTATAAGAAGTTGTTGTATATAAATAAGAAAGGAGATGTAGTTTTTTCAGAACGTTACTCTGGTCGCGAGCAAGATGTTTCTATCGACGGTTTTTTACAAGTATATAATGACGGGGGGTTTGGAGTAATGGATACGACTGGTAAAATTATTGTTCCGACAGAATATGATTATATAAATTATTATCCACATCAATCCATGTTTTCTCATGGCTTGTTGCGTGTATCGAAGAAATACCAATATGGATATGTTGATAAAACAGGAAGAGTAGTTGTTCCTTTACAATTTAAAGAAGCAAGACGTTTTTCGGAAAATGGTTTAGCACAAGTGAAATTAAACGACAAATGGGGAATTATCGACACGGCAGGAAATTTTGTCGTGCAACCGCAATGTGATGAGATTTCCATTTGGGGTGATTTTATTTGTGTCAAAATGAATGAAAAATGGGGTATTGTCAACCGAACAGGGAACTTTATCATTGAACCGCAACTTGAAGACGAAGTAAGGTTTTTGGGAAAATATGCCTGTATCAAAACGAAGGGAAAATGGTATCTAATTGATGGTAAAGGAAACTCTGTCCTTGGACCATTTTCGAGGCCACCTGCATCTGCATACGAAAAAGATGATGGTTATGAAGAGTGGTTTGTTATAGATTGCTCTGACATAATCTACGAGGAATAACTATTCCCGATTCTTGTTCCCCTTCTTCATTTTTTGTCCTCCACCAATGCACCGTCATGTCGAACGGAGCGAAGCGGAGAGAGACATCTCAACAAAAATTTCATCATCAAATTGTTATTGCTATCAGAAAATTTGTATATTGCGAAAATTTTCGTTGCGAATTTTTTCGCATAATATAATCTATTGATAATGAATCCGTTTAAGTTTGGAACCATAGTAGAAAATGATTTCTTTACCGACCGAAAGGAAGAATGCGAGTTGCTCAAGCAGAAGCTCGACAGCGAAAATCATATTGTACTGATAAGTCCCCGTCGTTTCGGCAAAAGTAGTCTTGTGCAGAAAGTCCTTTCCGAAGTGGGACGTCCGTATATAAAATTAGATTTACAATATGTGTTGAGCGTGCAGGATTTCTCGGCACAATTGTTAAAGGCGTTGTTCAAACTGCATCCATACGAGAAAATAAAGCATCAGATGGCTCATTTCCGCGTAGTGCCGACTATTTCCACCAATGCCGTCACTGGCGCGATGGACGTTTCTTTTCAGACGAACAACAACACCTCGGTTTTGTTGGAGGATGCAATGGCTCTTTTGGAGAAATCAACAAACAACAACAAACGGTTGATTGTGGTGTTCGACGAGTTCCAAGAAATACAATCGATCCAAAAAGGATTTGACAAGCAACTTCGTTCCATTATGCAGCAACAGAAAGGTTTGAACTACATTCTGCTGGGTAGTCAGGAGTCAATGATGGAAGAGATTTTTGAAAAGAAAAAATCGCCGTTCTATCATTTCGGACAACTCATCCGTTTACAGAAAATACCATATCAGGATTTCTACAACTACATTGAAGAACGGTTGCCCCAGTGCGCCAACAACTGCGACGTGCCGAGGGAAATACTCTCCTTTACAAAATGTCATCCATATTATACACAGCAACTTTCGTCGCAGGTGTGGGAACTCATGACGTATCAGAACGTAACTGAAAATGTTGTGGAACAGGCGGTTACACAGTTAGTTGTGATGCACGATTTAGATTTTGAACGTTTGTGGCTGAATCTAAACCGAACCGACAGAAAAACATTGCGTCAAGTTGCTTTGGGACAAAATCCGTTGCAGAATCGAGACGTCCCCACAAGTACTGTTTTCAGTTCTCTAAAAAGAAACGCCGTCAATGGCTATTTAATTAAAACCACGGCATACGAATTGGAAGACCCCTTTTTTGCCCGTTGGATAATTTCACAAGAATAATGTTGAAACTCTTTCGTTACATAGTGCCGATTGTGTTTCTGTTGCTTACAACAATATCGTTGCAGGCACAAGAATATAGATTACTCACATTTTCTAATAAGGAGAAAATTAATCTAAAAATATTAACAACAAAAAAATATCATATAGTATTTGATATAATCAAAAAGAAACCAATTGTTAAGTACGAGAAAGAAACGCTCTTTAAGGATTTTTTTCCATATACTCCAGATGGACTGATATGTGATGTCCCTTTCCCAATCACGATAATACATGGGACAGATACAATGTGTTTATTTGGACTTTGTAGTAATATATATAATTATCATTTGAAAAATTTTGAGTTCAAGAAAGGGAATTGGTTTATAAAGACAAAGCCGTGGTTTCAGCAAAAAGTTGTAACGGGAAGTGAAATTTTTAATCCAACTATGTCGATTGTAAAAGTTCATCAAAGGGAAAAAATAAGACACGTCAATGATAAATATGAATCTTTCGATGAAATGAGATTCTTTGAAATAGATTTAGCAGATACTAACGAGGTTGAGATGATATCTATGGACAGCAGTTTTAGCAATAAGTATTATAATACACCACGTTCATATTATGATATTTTGGAGTGGCAAGATTACTTATTATTTGACGAAGATGCTAAACAATATGTTGAAAAGATACAAAAAGAATATGATTATTACGGTTCAGGTCGAAGAGTTCCGTATATTGCACCTTATTATACAAAAGAGGAATATGAGGAGTCAATAAAGTAAAAAACGATGGCATTGGGGGCAGAAACGATACGACTTAATATAATTTTGAAAAAAAGTAAAATAAATCAAATGTCAGAATATGCACTCAAAAATCTTTAGAACGACGATATGTTTTATGATCTCAATAGTATTGTGTTCGTCCATACAAGCACAAATTGGCTGTTTATGTGATAATAATGTAATTTATCAAATCGTTGATGATAGTGAGAAATATGATTACCAATTCTTTTATAGAAAAATAAAAGATACAGATGTAGGTTCTTGTACTGTGAATGATGAGTCGTATATGTATTATATATGGGAAAAAATCATAAACAGCGATATTATCATACACCGTGCTAAAACATATATTGGCACGTCACCAGACAAACATTTGGGCAAAGCCGTTAGCTGGCATAATACAGAATGTTGTTATAGTCAAATAAAAGGGTATTTGGTTATAACGGAAAAATCTACTAAACGGCAACAAATAATAAGTTTTCCAATATTATTTATGGAACATGAATATTGGATTTATGGTTGTGAGTTTAAAGAAGGCGTTTTTAGAGTATCAAGATGGTCTTCTGGATATCGAACAAGGGACACTGATCTAGTTCCGTGCGAAAACGATTTGCCGCCGAATTTTATTAAAAGAATTAAGTGAGATTTCTCGCTTCGCTCGAAATGACGGGCGTCTCTCATAGAAAGGAAAGGTGAAGAAGGGGAAAATGCTGCGCATTTTCTCCTTCTTCACCTTTTGTCCCCCATCAATGCACCGTCATGTCGAACGGAGCGAAGCGGAGAGAGACATCCCATCACAAAAATTATACAATCTTCAAATTTTTTCTATCTTTGAACTCTAAAACTTTCATTTTGAAACTCTTTCGTTACATAGTGCCAGTTCTCTTTCTGTTCCTTTGCACCACGGCAGTGGCGCAGATGGACAAGGACGGCAATTTTCATTGGGACGAGTTGTACACGCCCGATGAGGTTTTGGAGCTTGATATGTCGTTGCCGAACAAAGTGGATGTTTCTGCAATAAAAAACAGGGAGCAGGTGAAATATGTGAAGTTGAAATGCTACCCGTGGATAGAGCACATACCGTTCACCCCCGAAGATTTTCCGAATATAGAGGCGTTGAGGATAGAAAGTTTCCTTATTCAGGGATTGAACGGCATTGATGGTTTCAAGAAAATCAAACGTTTGGAAGTGACGGATATTGAAGGACGTGGTCCTGCACGAGCGCAGTTAAGTTCAAATCTGCCTTGTGTTTCCAATCCAATTTGGGAAATGACGTGGTTGGTAGAATTACGGATAAAAGGTATTGGCATTCTTGTTACCGAAAATAGTATTTCTAAACTAAAAAATGTTAAATAT
>JAEEQV010000178.1:0-5164 GCA_016285445.1 Bacteroidales bacterium | reverse complement strand
CAAAAATTCGTCTTTGTTATTTTGAGAAAAACAGTTTATGGCAATGTAACCCGTTTGATTATCAAGCATATACGAAGCGTCGATGCTGGTGATAGGCACAGCGCCACGAGTGATTTCAAACGGAATGATTTTTTGCGTCCCAAATCGTTTTATGCCAACGGTTACTTTCGTTCCCGAAGGCCCTTTGAGCAATTTTATTGTTTTTTCATTCGTCATTCCCACGCCTGCCACAAGCGAATCGTTCACGGTAATGATCTTGTCACCCGCCTTGATATTGAGTTTTTCCGACGGTCCGCCGTGAATCACCTGTACAATGACAATCGTGTCGTTCTGAATGTTGAACTGCACGCCAATTCCTTCGAAAGAGCCGCGAATCGGGTCGGTCATGTCACGATATTCTTCGGCAGAAATGTAAACAGAATGCGGGTCAAGTTTTTCAAACAATGCAGGAAGCATCTCGCCACACAAACTATCAATGTTTACATCTTCAACATATTCTTTTTTAATAAGTTGCATAACCGACTCCATTTTCGACGGAACAGGATTTAAAAACGGCGTCGCACTTTTCTGAAACGCACGTTGTACCCACATTCCACACGCGAAAGCGAGTGCAATGAGCAAAGGGAGCAATATGGCAGTCTTATTGTTCATTGATATCAAGTTGCACAACCTCGATATTTGCCCGTTTTAGCAGTTGAATGCCGTCATCGATTCGGTACGGTTCGCAAAAAACGACTTTTTTAATTCCCGACTGAATTATCAATTTCGCACATTCAATGCAGGGCGATGTCGTTACGTACAAAGTGGCGCCATCGCTGTTATTTGCCGACTTGGCAACCTTAGTGATTGCATTTGCCTCGGCATGGAGAACGTAAGGTTTTGTCTTGCCTTCTTCGTCTTCGCAAATGTTTTCAAAACCTGAAGGAGTTCCGTTAAATCCGTCGGAAATAATCATTTTATCTTTCACAAGGATAGCACCAACTTGACGGCGTTTGCAGTAAGAATTTTCCGCCCAAATCTTTGCCATGCGCAAATATCGTTTGTCAAGTTGTAATTGCTTCTCTGCGAGAAACTTATAATCACAAGCCATAGTCGTACCTTAAAACGGCGACAAGGTACAAAAAAATTGGTTATGATATATCAAATTTAAATCCGTTTATATCTCCAGATTCTTTTCGTCGTATTCGGCAATTTCACGTAAGCGACCATAATGTTCGTCGTGTTGACTGCGGTCAAGACCGATTTCCTCGCAATCGGCACCGACACGCATTGGAATCATTTTGTTGGTAATCCAATACAGTCCATACGAAACACCAAATGTATATACGAAAACTACGATGACTGCAATTACATGATTTATAAAGAATTGCAAATGAGTGACACCTTCCTCGGCAAGTTCTGGTTCGTATTTGTACACAAATATGCCAGTGAGCAGTGTTCCCACAATACCTCCAAGTCCGTGAGTAGGGAATACGTCAAGAGCGTCGTCAACGGCGGTTTTCTTGTTTTTAATGTAACAAGCAGCGTTGCATATCAACGTCGTTACAAAGGCAATGAGAACACTTTCCGACGTGCTTACCCAGCCAGCCGAAGGCGTAATTGCCACCAAACCCACAACGCCACCTACCGACGCACCCATAGCCGACGGTTTTCTGCCACGGATTCCGTCGAAGAACAGCCATGTAAGCATTGCCGTAGCAGCAGCAGTGTTCGTGTTCAAGAATGCTTTTACAGCCACCTCGTTGGCAGCAAGACTTGAACCTGCGTTGAACCCAAACCAGCCAAGCCACAACATCGATGCACCTAAGACTACATAAGGAATATTTGCCGGTTGCGATTCCAAGTTACGTCGTTTGCCCAAGAACAACGCACCTACAAGGGCAGCCACACCCGAAGAGGCGTGAACGACGATTCCGCCGGCAAAGTCTTTTACGTGCATTTGAGCGAACAAACCGTCAGGATGCCATGTACAGTGGGCGAGAGGACAATAAATGAAAAGACAGAACAATGCCATAAACACCATGTAGCCCGAAAAACGCACACGTTCGGCAAACGAACCCGTGATAAGCGATGGCGTAATGATGGCAAATTTCATCTGGAACAGAGCGTACAGCGCAAGCGGTATCGTCAATCCCAGTTGCGTTGAAAGTTTGTCGGTTGCCTGTCCACCTACATTGTGCATGAAGAAATATGTTGCGGGATTTCCTACAATTCCTGCAACATCGTCGCCAAAGGCAAGACTAAATCCGCAGAAAACCCAAATCACGCTGATAAGTCCCATTGCCACAATACTTTGTAGAATTGTGGAAATGATGTTTTTCTTGCGAACCATACCACCGTAGAACAACGAAAGTCCAGGTGTCATCATCAGCACGAAAATTGTTGCCGTCAGTAGCCATGCCACATCGGCAAGATTGATATTGTCACTTAATGTCCAAATGTCTGGTTGCGATGGCACAAAACAGCCTACAACTGTGATTGCCAACAAAATACCCATAAAAACATACCATCTTTTTTCCATCTCGTTATAATTTAGTTGTTATTCTTACATATCTTAATTAAAACAAGGCAAAACTATGATAATTCTAAATACAAAACAAAGAAAATATTTAAAAATGTAGTCTATTTTGTAAAATTACGAGAAATTCGTAATCTTTTAAAGTTAAAAACGTAGAAACGCAATATTTTGCGTAAAAGGTTGTCTTTCAAAAAATATTTCTATCTTTACTCACTCTATTTTTTTTTTGTTACAAAACGAAAAAGGGCAGACAGAAAAAATTTTATAGTGAACTAAAATTGAGACAGATGAAAAAAGTACTTTTATTCTTATGTGCAGCGTTGCTTTCGCTTGTTGCAAGTGCAACGGAGTATGATGTTGTTGTTAGCGATGCTAATCTTTATCCAAAAGTTGATTATGGATGCGATGTTGATATTACATCTAGTTTTAATGGAAAGTTGTTGCAAGAAAATGATGTCGTAAATCTAACGATAAAAGGGTACTTTAGTGTTGCTGTACAAGACGTATTGTATGTGGGTATTGTTGACAATAGTGAAGCTGCGATGTATTGGAAAGAGTTGTCCGAAATGGATTATTCTGGAATATCTACTGGTGCAGGAGAAATAAGCGAAGGAACAGAATGTAATGCAACAGTTCGGATTCCGATAATAGCAGATGCTGTTTCTTCAGAGAAATTTATTGTGCGTTTGATGTTAAAGTTATCATCATCTGTAAAACGAACGTTAGGTGACGATCCTGTGAAATTACGTGCTACCTATGAAGAACTGTCACATGTAGCTAACCAATACGAAGTTACCGTTCCAACCTGTTATTTTGAGCCAGATCTTGGTGGAAATAATCTTAAGACGGAAATACGTTTTGAAACAGAAAACGTCATAGCTCGTGATGACATGCTGAGCATTACTTTTAATGGTATGTTTAACCAAGACATTGAGTATCTCTCGTTTGTGTTTTTTGATGAAAACGGCAATGACCTATTGTCTTGGACACAAAAATTAATTGTGGCCTCACAAAATGAGACAATAAATAAAACTCTTGATTTTATTATTCCTAATAATTTCCCTTCTGCAAAGGTAATAATTCTTGTATATATTGAAGGTTATGATGATGAGAATGTCCCTGTTATATTTGTACAAGAAAGCGATGTGGTTTACGACCCCGTGGAATTAGCATCATTAGAAATTACGAATATTACACTAAATGCAAATCTTTGGAATAATAATTATAAATCATCCCCAATCGAAATAGAAGTGCCGGCAGGAGGATTTCATGAAGGAGATTATGTAACATTCTCTATTTTGGGATTTTCTTCTCAATACATTGAAAGTTTAAATGCTTTTTTGGCTGATAATCGGGGGTATTCTGTTTCTAATGGAGTTAGATTAAATACTGAACCAATAGAAAAAAACGGATATCTTGAATTTACAGGAAAACTTGAACTTTTTAAGGAAACAGAAAGTTGTAATTTGTTTTTTGATACACCTAATAATTCTTTTGTTGATGGAATAGAATCAATTGTTATTTCCTCTGAACAACATAATTCTCAAACAATCAAAGTGCCTTACAATCCATACGGTAATGGCGACAATGGTTCGGGTATGGTTTCATACTCATGGCAATATAGTAATCTGGATATCATTTTTGAATCTGTTGAAGAGGCTCTTGGTGATTATGCTGATGCTTGGGTGCTTTCGAAAGGGCAACAATTCGCCTTGGAAGTTGAGGGAACGTGTAATGCCACGGGAACCTTGAATACGGGAATCGTTGATGAACAAGCCGAAGCAGGTTATTGGTTCAATAATTCTGAATTTGGCAGTCCATCGAGAGAGGTAACGGCAGGACAACCGTTCAAGGCATTGTTCTTATATACAATTACAGCTCTTGCTACCCGTAATACTTCTGCTACTCAAGATATTCCCGGATTGGTGTTTTCTTTCCAGATGGCTGATTACGCTGCGGCTACTGAGTTTAATGGAGCTGCACCATCAGATGATCCTGCTGATGTAAGAAAAGTGGAGTTTGATTTTTCTAATTTCAAATTCACCTACCTTGGAGATTTAGATTCTTATACAAAACCATACGTTTTGGCTAATAATAATGGGAAAACAGGTGACAAATACAATTATGCAGAAGATTTTGTTTTAGCGTACGACAATGCTACCACGACTTCCGATTATTTTAATTTCAATCTGTCGGGAGTGGCTACGCAAGATATTGACGAGTTGCAAATTGCTCTTTGGGATGCGTCTTCGCAAGCCATTGTTCCATTTCATACAAGTTTGTGTGCCGAGGATGAGTATTCTGCCACGACTATTGCTACAAACATAAGTGCAGGTGAACCATTCTCAATACAAGGTTCTTTGCCTCTGCTTCGCAATTCAAATGGTGAGAATAATGTATATAAGGTATTTCTCTTGGCTCAATCGGAATACGATGGCTTGCAAATTATACTTGACCTTGCGAATGCCGATGAATTTAGCATTGGTGCAGACAAAGGGTATGGGGATCCAATGGGAGAAAAAACATACAATGTAACTATTAGTGCTGCAAATCTTTATCCAAAAGAAGAAGGCAGATGCGATATTGATATAACATCCTATTTAAATGGGGATTTGTTGAAAGAAGGTGATGTTGTAAATCTGACTA
>JAEEQV010000177.1:0-5171 GCA_016285445.1 Bacteroidales bacterium | reverse complement strand
TGTGGGCATTTCGCCGTCAATTTCTATTGAAAATTTTGCTTTTGCACGAATAGCGTCAATTGCACCAAGAAAATCGTATGCCAAATCTATGTCTGGCAAGTAGGGACGTAGCTTGTCAGTTATTTCACGCAAAATGCGAATAATCTCTTTCTGTTCTTCAAACTCTAAATTCGCGATTGCGTTGTTCGTCTCAAATGCCTCGACGGGTTCCACGAACGAAGTTTTTCCCGTGGCTGACTCGTCGTGAACGATTCCTTGTATTTTTCGCTTGTACGTCGTGTTGAGTGGAAGCACCAAACGACCATCGCGAATGGAAAGTTCCGTATCCTGGTCTATCCATCCTTCCTGTCGTGCAATTGCCAATTTTTGAGACATGATTTTGTTTATTGTCCGTCGTTTCTGTGCAATTTCATGTCTGATTTCCACAAGTTTTGGTGAAGCGTTGTCTTTGAGCGTGCCGTTTGGGCTAATCACGGAATCGATGGTTTTGCAGATTTCCGTTGTAATCACAACTGGCTCGGCAAGTTCGGCGAGAGAGGGATAGGTTTCCTTTTGTTTATTGAAAAAGAGGAGCACGCTTTGTATTTCGACAATGGATTTTCGAAGTGTGTGCAGTTCATTTGCAGTTAGATATGTCCCTTCGGGACGAATGCGTGTAATTGCATCGTAAACCGTTGCAAATGAAGGTGTTGGAAAATCATCGTTAGTCCTGATTATTTCCGTCATCTCCATTGTTTGGTGTAACGATGCCTCAATTTCGTCGGCGTCGGTCAAGAATGCCATGTTGTTGATTTTTTGTTTTCCCAGGTCGCAACAACATTTGGCGGAAATGAACTGTCTGATTTCGTCGAAACCAATTTTATGCTCTATATTTTTCGGGTACAGTGACACGTTTATTTATTTTGTCGCAAAAATAGATTTTTTTATGAAAAACAGAAAAAACGAGTCGCTACGTATAAAAGCGAATTTTTAAGAAAATATACGTTTGTGAGAATATCAATAGCATTAAAAATGTATTTTTGTGATACTATGATACGAGAAAATTTACAGAAGATACAGCAGACAATTCCCGACGGGGTGCTGTTGCTTGCGGTTTCAAAGACGAAGCCCGAAAGCGATATTATGGAGGCATACGAGTTCGGTTGCCGTAGTTTTGGTGAAAACAAAGCCCAGGAAATGGTCGGTAAGCACGAGCATTTGCCCAAGGACATTCGTTGGCACATGATAGGGCATTTGCAGACGAACAAGGTGAAATATATTGCGCCGTTCGTGTCGCTCATTCATAGTGTTGATTCTCTCAATTTGTTGGAAACGATTAACAAAGAGGCGAAAAAATGTAATCGTGTGATTCCTTGTTTGTTACAATTCCACATAGCAACCGAGGAAACCAAGTTTGGCCTGTCGTTGGAAGAAGCGGAGGAATTTATTACAAAGCCCGAGTTTAAGGAATTGCAGAATATTGAAATTCATGGTGTTATGGGAATGGCAAGTTTCACCGACAACACCGAACAAGTACGTAAAGAGTTTCGTCATTTGAAGTCGATTTTCGACATTTTGCATGCAAAATATTTCCCGTCTGACACGTTCAAGGAAATTTCCATGGGAATGTCGGGTGACTACCAGATAGCAATAGAAGAGGGCAGCACGATAGTTCGTATCGGCAGTTCTATTTTCGGGGTAAGGAATTATGCAATTTGATTTTGTTGTTTTTGAGATTTATTTCTGATTTGAGAAATGCTCTTTTACGACAATGGTATAATGTAGAATAGCAAGTGACGGAATCTTGTTTTGGTCGCCTAAAAGTCCGTGAGCCAAGTGTGGGGGAATAAGCAAATTTGCCGTATCGCCTTTGTGCATCAAAAGAATTGCTTCTTCAAGACCAGATTCCACGCCGCCTTGACCAACCTTAAAATCTTTCAAACCGCTGGAATCCGAGGAGTAACAATATTTTCCGTTGAGTAGCGACACGTTGTAGGCAATGCGAACAATATCACCAGTGCGAATAGGAGTGGTATCGCCACTCGGAACAATGTCGTACCAAAGACCTGAACCGCTTGTTTTCATAGATAGGTTGTTATCTTTGATATATTGTTGTATCGTGTCTTGTTTGCGTTTTACAATTTCTCTATTGATTTCAATATTTCGTTCTTCATATCTTCGTATATCTTCGGCGGTGATAGGTCGTTTGGGCTTGTCGTTGCACGCAGAAAAGCCTAAAAGAATAAAAAAGAGGCAAAATATTTGAGAACAGAATTTCACTCTATGTAGATTTTTTTCGTTTGGGTTCCAATCATCTCGCTCTCGTCAATGGCTTGAATCATAACATTTTGCGTACGAAGTTTCCCCGAAAAGTCGCTTATCCAATTGAATGTAATGGAATCGGTTGCCGCAAATGTCGTGTCAAAGTATTCCGTCGTGTTTACGAAAACTTGTGCCCGAGTTACTTTGTTGCTTTGGCCTATGGCAGTTATCTCGAAAGTAATGGCATCAGAGTGCGAGATTGTATCGGGTATGGATGCTTCGTTGGAAAAATAGATGTATGGTCCATCGGAGATTTCCTTGGAACAAGAGAATAGCAGCAATGTGCCGAATATGAAAATGATATGTCTCATTTTGCTTGTAATTTTTGTATGCAGTACGCCAAACTATCTTTCCAGTAAGGAACAACAACTCCGTAAGTCTCTTTTATTTTTTTCTTGTTAAGCACGCTGTAAAATGGTCGTTTTGCAGGACTTGGGAAATCCTTTGTTTCGATTGGTTTCACCAAACATTGTATTCCTGCCAATGCGTGAATTTCTTTGGTGAAATCGTACCAACTGCAAACACCTTCGTTTGAAAAATGATAGATTCCTGCAACGAATTGTTTTTCGTTTGATTCAACTTTTTCAATGATAGTGTAAATTGCCTTCGCCAAGTCGCCTGCATAGGTAGGCGAGCCAATCTGGTCGAATACGACAGAAAGTTCGTCGCGTTCGGTTCCCAATTTTATCATTGTTTTTACAAAGTTGTTGCCAAAGGTAGAGTAGAGCCACGCTGTTCTAATAATGATTGTCTCTGGATTTGCTGCCATGGCAAGTTTTTCACCTTCCAATTTTGTGCGTCCGTATGCCGATTGCGGGCAAACGGGTTGAGATTCTTCGTAAGGTTGGCAATTGGTTCCGTCGAACACGTAGTCGGTGGAAACGTGAATGAATTTGCAATGATATTTTGCACTTATTTTTGCCAGATTTTCAGGAGCTTTTGCGTTGATTTTCAATGCAATGTCTTCTTCTTCCTCGGCTTTGTTCACATTGGTATATGCCGCACAATTTATCACGTAGTCGAATTTGTTTTGCTGAAAAAGTTCGTCTATCGCTTGAATGTTTGTTATGTCTAATTCGGCAACGTCGGTGAATGTGAACTGAAACGGAGATTTTTTTGCCAATTCACGCATTTCGTTTCCTAATTGTCCGTTGCTTCCGGTAACAAGAATTTGTGTCATAGTTAGATTGAAAAAGGTGAGTCAAATTCGGCAAATGAAGGATGCTTCAAATCTTTATCCGAAACCACGGCTTCGTCAAGGGGAATTCCCCAATCAATGTCAATGTCGGAGTCGTTGAACATAATGCCACCTTCTGTTTCTGGGTGGTAATAGTCGGTACATTTGTATTGTACGATTGCGGTTTCGCTCAAAACGGAGAAACCGTGGGCAAAGCCAGCAGGAATCAACAGTTGTCTGAAATTTTCTGCGCTCAGTTCCACGGCAACATGTTTTCCGTAAGTAGGAGAACCTTTGCGAATATCAACGGCAACGTCGATGATTTTTCCCTCGACAACACGCAATAATTTTGTTTGAGCGTGAGGCGGTTTTTGAAAATGCAAGCCACGAATCACGCCGTATGAAGATTTCGATTGATTATCTTGAACAAACGTATAATCAATCCCTAATGATTCCAACGATAATTTATTGTAGCTCTCGAAAAAGTAGCCACGTTGATCCTTAAATACTTTTGGCTCAATAATATAAACGCCTTCAATGTCTGTTTTTATTGCTTCCATTAGTCTAAAATTTTATGATTGGCAATTTTTATAAGATATTGTCCGTATTCGTTCTTTTTCAATGGTTCTGCCAATTCAAGCAGTTGTTCTTTTGATATATAATTCTTTGAAAATGCGATTTCCTCAATGCAGGCAACCATAAGTCCCTGACGGTTTTCTATGGCAGAAACGTAGTTCGACGCTTCCAGCAGACTGTCGTGTGTCCCTGTGTCCAGCCATGCGATTCCACGGCCAAGGAGTTTTACATCCAATGATTGTTCTGCAAGATACAATTTATTTAAGTCGGTGATTTCCAATTCTCCACGAGCCGACGGTTTCAGACTTTTTGCTTTGGCAACGACGGTATTGTCGTAGAAATAAAGTCCTGTTACGGCATAATTTGATTTTGGATTTTTAGGTTTTTCTTCAAGAGAGAGCACTTTGCGGTTTTCGTCAAATTCAACCACACCGTAGCGTTCTGGGTCGTTCACGTAGTAACCGAACACCGTTGCGCCTTTTTGTATGGTAGAAACTTGGCTCAAGGTTTTTCCGAAATCGTGACCGAAGAAAATGTTATCGCCAAGGATCAGGCAACACGAGTCGTTTCCGATAAAATCCTCACCAATGAGGAATGCTTGTGCAAGTCCGTCGGGAGAGGGTTGTATGGCATATTGCAAATTGATGCCCCATTGCTTTCCGTCACCCAAGAGACGTTTGAACATTGACTGGTCTTCGGGAGTCGTAATAATGAGAATATCACGGATATTTGCAAGCATCAGTACCGAAAGGGGATAGTAAATCATCGGTTTGTTGTAAATCGGAACCAATTGTTTCGAGATACTTTTTGTGATGGGATACAAACGTGTTCCGGAACCACCGGCAAGAATTATTCCTTTCATTAGAGAATAGTTTTAAAGTAATCAATTGTTTTTATAAGCCCTTGTTCAAGGTTTATCTTTGGCTCCCAGCCGTTGAGTTTTTCTTTTGCCAACTCAATGTTGGGCTTGCGTTGCAAAGGATCGTCTTGTGGCAAAGGCATAAAGATTATTTCCGATTTTGAATGAGTCAAGGCAATCACTTTTTGAGCCAATTCCAGAATGGTAAATTCGCCAGGATTACCAATGTTTACAGGACCGACAAACGATTCGTCGGTG
>JAEEQV010000176.1:0-5194 GCA_016285445.1 Bacteroidales bacterium | reverse complement strand
AAGAATTTCGAGTTGTCAACTGGCAAATATGCCGTCGTAATGGTAGTTCCCCATTCAAAGTTACCTCCGTCAGCCTTTCTGTTGCCCGTAATAATCTCAAACAAAGCCGTAATTGCACGTGGATCACGAGCCAAGAACACGATTTTGTCGCCTTTTTCAACAGTAAATTCTACATTGTTGAACAACGGTTCTCCATCAATAGAAGCCGTCAGACCGTGAACTTCCAAGATCTTATTTCCCACTTCACGACTTGGTTTGAAGATAATGCCCGGATAACGACGTGTAGAAGGTTGAATTTCCTCAACATTCAGTTTTTCAAGCATTTTCTTGCGGCTCGTCGTCTGTTTCGACTTTGCAACGTTGGCACTAAAGCGGGCAATAAATTCCAACAATTCTTTTTTCTTCTCCTCTGCCTTCTTGTTCTGCTGTGCTTGCTGACGCAATGCTAACTGGCTACTTTGATACCAGAACGAGTAGTTTCCCGCATACAACTGAATTTTTCCGTAATCAATATCGACAGTGTGTGTACAAACCGAATCCAGGAAGTGACGGTCGTGGGAAACGACCAACACGGTCTTTTCAAAGTTCGACAAGAAATTCTCCAACCACGTAATCGTTGTCAAATCCAAATCGTTGGTCGGCTCGTCGAGCAACAAGTTGTCAGGATTACCGAACAACGCCTGAGCCAACATTACACGCACTTTTTCCTTACCACTCAAGTCCTTCATCAACTTTTGGTGCAAATCTTCTGCAATTCCCAATCCGCTCAACAATGTCGCTGCGTCGCTTTCGGCGTTCCAGCCGTCCATTTCAGCAAATTTCTCTTCCAATTCAGCTGCCTTGATACCGTCCTCATCGCTGAAATCGGGTTTTGCATAAAGGGCATCTTTTTCCTGCATAATTTGCCATAATTGCTGATAGCCCATCAAAACTGTGTTCAAAACGGTACAATCATCATATTCAAAGTGGTTCTGACGTAACACGGATAGACGTTCGTGAGCACCCAACGAGATAGTTCCACGCGTGGAATCCAAATCGCCCGAAAGCAATCGCAAAAACGTGGTTTTTCCCGCCCCGTTAGCACCAATCACACCATAAATGTTTCCCGGCGTGAATTTTAAGTTTACATCTTGAAAAAGTGTCCGTTTACCGAACTGGATAGCTAAATTGTCAACAGTTATCATATTTTGATTTTTTACAGTCGTTTGACTGCGGTTTCGCGTGCAAAAGTAACAATTTTATGGAAATAAAAAAGCAACTTTTTCAAGTGACTTTTTTGAGGTCATATAATTCTCTCGAGGAACGAAAAAGTTTCAAAATCAAAATTGTTTGGAGTTCAAAAGTAAAAAATCAAGCAAGCCAATGACAAGAAATCCGTTTTCATCGTAGGCAGGAACCACCGGAGCTTTTACGATTATGATTTTCTTAAACGAATCATCTATATTTTTGAGCGACTTTTTTTCTTGCAGTTCCTTTTCGGCCGAATCCATTGAAAAAGCAGACTGGATATAATAGCGATTGCCTCCCCGATTTGCCACGAAATCAACTTCCAAATGTTTTCGCTGCGTTTTATCATTCTCTTTTTCAAAGATTTCCACATCGCCTACATCAACCGAGAATCCTTTTATTTTTAATTCATTGTATATCACATTCTCCATTATGTGGGTTTCCTCGGTCTGACGGAAACCTATCACCGCATTGCGTATTCCCATATCGACAAAATAGTACTTCTGCGGCGTTCCAATATACCGACGCCCTTTCACATCGTAACGCATCGCTTTTTCTATCAGAAACGATTCCTCAAAATATCGCAAGAGCGTAGTAATAGTTTGTTTTGTCAGCTTTAGTGACTTCTCGCTTCTGAACGTGTTTTCCAACCGTTGCGGATTTGTCAGGCAGCCAATGTTCGACGACAAAATCTCCAACAATTCAAACATCTCGTCGGTTGCCCGAAGATTGTATCTGGCAATAATATCTTGCATATACACGCTTCGGAACAATCCATTCAAATAATTCGTCTTTTCCACATGCGACTGCATTGACAACGTCAACGGCATTCCGCCATACAAGAAATACTGGTACAACGCCTCTTGCTTGTCACCACCGACGGCAGAATAAAATTCCGAAAACGAAAGCGGATACACTCTTATTTCATCACCACGTCCCCGAAATTCGGTTATAATATCGGAAGACAAGAATTTTGAATTACTGCCCGTAACATACGTGTCGGCGTTTTTTATGTGGAGGAATCCGTTCAAAACTCCTTCAAAACCAACAATAAGTTGGATTTCGTCAAGAAGAATATAATATGGTTTGTCATCAACTATTTTAGAAACAACATAATCGTACAATGCCTCGGGGTTCAGGTATTTTCTGTTTTTGAAATCGTCGAGCGCAATTGCTATTATATGTTCCTCGTCGTGTCCTTGCGACACAAGATAATCCCTGAACAACGTGAAAAGCAGAAACGACTTGCCACAACGACGAACGCCAGTAATTATCTTTATAAGATTATTCTGTTGCTTGTTTATAAGCTGGTTAAGATAAAAATCTCGTTTAATAAGATTCATTATTTAACTTTTTTGCAATTATACACATTTTTATTAAATAACCATACTTCCGAAATATATTTTTTGTTTTTGCGTAATAGATATTCGTTATTTCTTCACATCCTGCACAAGGCGGACAGACTGCCCGTCGTCGCGGTCGAGGTCGTCCGTGCCCACGTCGTCGCTGTAGAAGCTCAGAAAGTAGGCGTTGCCGTCGTCGTAAGCCGAACTCGACCAGTAGTAGCCGTAGGAACCCACAATGTACACGTCTGCCCCGTCGCGGTTGCCAGCAGCAGGAAGAAACACGGCACCATTCGCTTCCATCTTGCTCCACTCGGAAGCGGAATATGTGTTTTGTGACCAACCATCTTCTCCATACGTAAATTCAACATCTGATGGGAACGTCCAGTTGTCTGGTAATAAAATCAATCCGTTTACGCCATTCACGTTTGCTGTTCCACGCAAATAACGGGCATCTGTTCTTTCTGAAATAACATAGTACCACTCTGATTGGGTTAGAGTACGCCATTGCCCAGCTTGGTTTCCGCCGTTGGAAATTGCGTTGTACACGCCCCAATCATAGTTTGTTCCTGCTATGTCGTTGTAGCCATCTCCATAATCGGAATAATTCGCGCTTGTCATATATGGATTTTTGCCATTGTAACCGCTTGTTCCCCAACCGAATAAATCTATCCAACCACTATAAGAACTTGAAATGTTGGAATTATTGTCGCCAATCATATCATATTGATTATCAGCAAATTTCCATGTGCCAGTGCTTGCCTGATATTGCAAGTTTCCTTGCGAGAAATAGACCTTGGTGCTGTCGCTCACCGAAAATTCGGCAAGAATCGCACCGTCCTTTATAGGCGGTTGGGCTTGGGCTGCATAGGATAGCGCATCATACAGAAAAGCATCTATTTGCTCGCATGGCTGTGGTTTTACATATATTGAGTGTGTATAAGCATTAAATACAAGTGCCGAAATCCCATCTGTTTGAACATAGTCATATTTTCTTTTAGCAAATTTCAACGTCATCTCGTCACCATTTATTCCGACAAAAGTTATGTATCCCTTATATTGATTCTTTTTGAAATAAATTTTGAAAACATCCAGTTTGTCTGTCGAATAATGTTCAACCT
Source organism: Bacteroidales bacterium (assembly GCA_016285445.1). Lineage (GTDB taxonomy): Bacteria > Bacteroidota > Bacteroidia > Bacteroidales > UBA1715 > UBA1715. The sequence goes on along the minus strand of JAEEQV010000176.1, from coordinate 1,503 downwards.
TATGATTAGGACATGAATAAGACACTATTCTATGCGGTTTCTCTATCGTGGAAAGATACAACGTTTTCTTTGCCACGATTATCAATATGCACTTATTTTTCCTACAATCAGTGCTTTCACCAGCATATAGTGCCTGATTCGAATTCAAAATCAACGTGTCGTTAATTGTATCGACGGGTTGCTGCCTCGGATACCACGACCCTCTTAGGTCCATAACCAACGAATCGTTAATCGTATCATTTTGCGCCACCGCCCCAAGCGAGAGGAACAAAAAGAAAATCGACACTATGGAACAGAAAAGTTTCAAAATCAAAACTGTTTGGAGTTCAAAAATAAGAAGATTTTGTTTAGTTTTTGTTTTCGGAGAGAAAAAATCGAATGATACAGAGATTTCTCCCTTCGGTCGGAATGACGGGCTGGTAGAACCATAGGAAAGAAAAGAGAAAATGGCTTTGCCATTTTCTCTTTTCTTTCTCCCTCTTCCCCAAAGGCATCGTCATTCCGTAGCCGAACAACGTGAGGCAAGGAATCTGTTTATGTTTTCTGGGTGCTCTTGTTTTTTATTGAGCAAGTCCGTCTTGAACTTTTGCATTACTTTTCTTTCAAGAGAAAAGTAATAATTATTTCTTCACATCCTGCACAAGACGGACAGACATTTTTGCATCTGCCTCCAAATCAAAACCAGCATTAACAACGCTTATCCACAAATAAACATATTCTTTTGAGGTTTTATCTATTGAATAACACCAATAATTTCCATTATCATCATCTCCTCCATCAGTACTTATGTAACCAGAACAAGGAAGGAAAACGGCTCCGTTGGTTTCCATTTTTTCCCATTCTTCAATAGAATAATTGTTGACTTTCCTATAAGTATATGTTAATGAAGACTCCATTTCAGAATCATTTGCGAATCCAGGTTTAAATGTTAATCCTGCTGGGATTTTCCATCGGTCGGGCAGTAATACAAAACCAGAGGTGATATTAACATTCGCTATACCAATTTTCTCAAAAGCATCATCTCGTTCTGTCAATAGATACATCCATTCGTCTATCGTAAGCATACGCCATTTAGATTTTTTGTTGTTTACATCGCAAACATTATATAGAATACCAAAATCATCTTCCCCCACAAAAACTCTATGTTCTATTAGAAGGTAATTATTTCTATCAATACTATCTATTTCATAAAAAAAATGATTCTCTTTTTCAATAATTGTTCCCCATTGAAATAAATCAATATAACCCCGATTTTCAATAATTTTATTTTCAAAAGTCCCAATTTCATCCCATTGGTGTTCTGCAAACCGCCACGTGCCAGTGCTTGCCTGATATTGCAAGTTTCCTTGCGAGAAATAGACCTTGGTGCTGTCGCTCACCGAAAATTCGGCAAGAATTGCTCCGTCCTTTATAGGCGCTTGGGCTTGGACTACAAAGGATAGCAGAAGAAATGGCAGTATGGAACGGAATAGTTTCAAAATCAAAAATGTTTGGAGTTCAAAA
>JAEEQV010000175.1:0-5235 GCA_016285445.1 Bacteroidales bacterium | reverse complement strand
TGCACCTGTTGAAGAAGGATTATTAATCTTTACCGTAGCCGTTTCACCACAATAATATCCCGTAGGAGTAAATTCCTGCGTATATGCAGAAATTTCAACTGAATCTTTCGCAATTGGGTACTCCATACATCCATTATTGTGACCTACGTATTTTATTTCAACGTTATATTTACCAATACCTGCAGCACCGTTTGGTGTTGTATAAACTGTTTTTGTACCGTTACCCGAAGCAGAAGTAATTTTTTGTCCGTCCTTATACCACGTAATTTCATAATTATCTGCTAAAGAAGCATCAACACCAAAACCACAATCAAGGGTAGCGCCTCGGAAAGCAGACGCACACACTTTCATGTCACCAGGAGTTAGTGTAGCCGCAGGCGTAGGGTCACGGAAACCGCAACCTTGCGGTGGATTAATACTAATAGCTGATTTTTGATTATTCTGAGAGCCTATACCAAGTTGTCCCTCGCTATTACAACCCCACGCATACATCTGACCATTATTGCGAGCATAGAACCCCCATGAGTCACCACGGTTGATAATAATTACATCGTCGTGAACCGTGCTACCACTTTTTATATAAACAGGAGTTGGAGAAGTTCCTCCATCTGAACCATCTCCCAAATATCCTCCAGAACAACCACCGCCACCCCAAGCGACAGGTTTTCCCGAAAGTGTTATCGCCATACCTACAGCTTGACCAGCACCTACCGCTTTTGCCAACAAATAGGTACCATCGCTATCTTTGGGATCGTTGGCAGCTTCGCCGGCAAGAACCCTTGCAGGTACGTGAACTTGGTTAGAAATACCCGTACCACCACAACCATTCCAACCATGGTTACCCCACGACCATATATATCCGTTAGCGTCAAGAGCAAAATAAGCACCATCACCGCAAGCAATCTCCTTGATATTCTCCAACATTTGCCCAGCAGCAACATAGACAGCACCAAAAGCATTACTTGCACTGACTGTGTTTGTTGTATTCAAACCCCCATTAGCGGCACGTCCCAACTGACCGCCATCACCACTACCGTCACCACAGGTCCAAACAGTTCCATCGGAACGCAATGCTATAGTAAGGTGGTCACCCGAAAATATACGAATAACATTATCAATATAGCCACCACTAATAGTCTTACAAAATGTAGGATAGAATTCTTGAGCATCTGAACCCGTACCCAAACAAGAAGTATAGTTATTGTTAGCAATGTTACCACCCCATGCTACAACACGACCTTTGTAAGGTCCGTCGCCTAAAATGGCAAACGAGTTGGCGTTACCAGCATACACCACGTCAACACCCGTCAAATGACCATAACCGTCATCGTACACCGTGTTACGCAATGGAGAGTTGCTTGCCAACTTAACCTGAATGGGTGACGGTACCGCTCTGGGATTGTCAGTACCAATACCCGTCTGACCATGACTATTATTACCCCAGCCCCATACCTGTCCATAACAGTCGAGAGCGACGAACGCAGAACCAGAACCAGAGTTCACCTGCTGGATATTAACGCCTTGACCTTTTGCATCAAGAGGGAATATGACCTCTTCCCATTTTGTTACATTTTTAATACTCTCAAAATTTTTGTCCGTACGTAATCCCAATCCAAGAATGTTTTTCCCTTCTTGGGTTTCATTTAAACCAGTAACATACACTTTCTGGTTACTACAAACCAGACAGGATACCACGTTACCACCAGAAATCAACAAGTCTTTCTGTGCCGATGCACCCACGCATACGGCGAGAGCCGTAACAAATAGCGTGATTTTCTTAAATCTATTCATAACTGTAGATATTTTGCAAAATATTAATAAAGACTCCTCAAAAACAAAAAAGGTTACACGACAAATCGTTTTTTTTCATTTTATACAAAGTCGCAAATGCAAAAATATACATAAATTCATTATTAACAAACAATTAACAAGGAAATTGTATTTTTTACACTCAGAATAAAGATACACCAACGTGACGATACTACAGTAATATATTCTATAATGTTGATGTAGAAACAATGTACACGTCGCCTTTATACATACACCTTCCTCATTTCAATTCACGTCATAACGGATTTTTTTTATTTTTGTAGAGAAAATATATGCGACAAATAGAGTTATTATCTCCGGCGAAGAATCTGCAAGTTGGCATTGCCGCCATCAACCATGGTGCTGATGCCGTGTACATTGGTGGTCCAGCATTTGGAGCGCGGAGTGCCGCCACAAACTCACTTGATGACATTTCAGAATTAATACAGTATGCCCACCAGTTCAAGGTAAAGGTGTATGTCGCATTCAATACATTATTATATAGTAACGAATTAGAACGGGCGGTAGAAATTGCCCATAAACTCTATGATATTCACGCAGATGCACTTATAATCCAAGATCTGGGATTGTTGGAATGTAATTTGCCTCCCATTGCCTTTCACGCAAGTACGCAACTGAATAATCGTACGCCCGAGAAGGTTGTTTTTCTTGAAAAAAACGGCTTTTCACAAGTCGTTCTCGCACGTGAGTTGAATCTTACTCAAATAAAGGCCATTGCCGAAAAGACAACCGTTCCTCTAGAATTTTTTATTCATGGCGCGTTGTGCGTATGTTACAGCGGTCAATGTTATATGAGCGAATACGCCACGGGGCGGAGCGGGAACCGAGGCGAATGTGCCCAAATGTGCCGTCATAAATATACCTTGCAAGGATTAGGAGAGCCCCGTGAAGGCTATTTCTTGTCAACAAAAGACTTATGTCTGGAACATCGTCTTGAAGACCTAATCTCAGCAGGAATTTCGAGTTTTAAGATAGAAGGTCGCCTAAAAGACGAGAACTACGTGAAAAACGTGACGGCATTTTATCGAAAGAAATTAGATGGCATAATTGCAAAACACGCTGATTTACAACGTAGCTCGACGGGGATTTGTACGCCCACGTTTACCCCTGATTTGCAAAAAACCTTTACCCGTGGCTTCACCGAATACTATATTGACAAACAGCGGAACGACGTGGCAAACATCCGTTCTCCAAAATCACAAGGTGAATATCTTGGAAAAGTTGTTGAATCACATAATACCTCCTCGCAACGAGAGAGGAATCACATAAAAATAAAAACCAAAGCTCAACTCCACAATGGCGACGGACTTTGTTATTATGACATAAACGGTGAATTGACCGGCATACATATTAATAATGTATGCGATGGCAATATTCTGCTTAACAAAAACACACGACTTCCTATAGGGACCGATGTTTGGCGAAATGTTGACGTGGAATTCCAAAAGCAACTTGAAGCCAGCAATCAAGAACGAAAGTTACCAATAAGCGCTATTTTCCAATCCAACGGACTGCACTATTCCTTAACACTTTCGGATGCAGACGGAAATAGTGCCACAACAAAGCGAACAGCAACGGAGGTTGCAAAAAACCAAAATAAACAACGAGAAACCATCACGAATCAAATCGCTAAAATGGGCGACAGCATGTTTTTGTTTTCCGGGCTAGAATTTACAGGAACCGACGTGCCGTTTATTCCTATAGCCGACATCAATTCATTACGACGGGAAACGTGTGATTTGTTACGGAACAAAATCGTGGAATCAGTAGAGACGCGCCATGGCACGTCTCTACAGAAAAACGATATGCAATACCCTCAATCTGAAGCTCACGATTTCCGCCTAAACGTTGCAAACCCAAAAACCGTAGAATTTTTCCATCGCCATGGTGTTGATGTTTCGCAACGTGCGTTTGAATTGGAACATCGACAAAATGTTCCTCTTATGACTACAAAATATTGCATTCGCTATCAACTTGGTGCATGCAAAAAAGGAAATGCTGAGCCATTGCTTTTATCTGACAAATCCCACACGTTTCGAGTAGAATTTGACTGCGAAAAATGCGAGATGAATATCTTTGGCATAAAATAGTGCTGAATTTATTTCGCCAATTTCTTACGTCAGATACCACTGCAACGATGCCCATAGAACGGCATTGTGATATCTGTCCTGAATCGGGATAATAGAATATGAGAATCGACAATCCAATAAAAGATTCGGCATTAAACTAACATCCATTCCACAAAGAATCTGCCAATCAAAGCGGGAAAAATCGTTTGATTTTTTTCTAAAATTATCGTTAAATCGAACCATTTCGTATGCTTTTACCGAAAGTGACGTGCCTAATTTCCAACGAAGTGTCTCAAGAATTTTTAATGTAGCCGTCTCGCTTGAATTGATTTGCAACAAATACGTGGCATCGACATAACCTGTTGCTATCCGAAACGTGTGTTTTGCATCGGCGGAACCTTTTTGCGAGAAAGTCAGTTCAAATCGATGAGACACTTTTGGAAACGGCCTTTCGACAAACAAACCACCAAAGCCGCCAATACAATGAAATCCCGCATTTTCGTCGCCATCAACCTGACTTGTCGTTATTCCTGCAATAACGCCGCCGTTAAAAAACGGACCTGTTGTTAATTGTGCGTTTGAGGAAATTGAAACGCACAACAATGCCGCTAAAACGAAAACTCTATGAAATATGACTTGTAACTTCTCCATCTGAAAAATGTGTAATAATAGTTTTGCTGTCGGGAATTTGCGTGACCGATTTGATGATTTCACCCGAATCGTCCGTGGTTATGGTATAGCCCTGTTGGAGAATAGTTTCGGGGTTTTTCGCCAAAATTTTCGTTTCTATCAAATCAAGTGCTTTTTGTTGCACGAACAACTGTCGGTTACACTGTTCTTTTAATCGTTGTTGCAGATTCGACAAATCATTTTTCTGCGCATTTAAACGAACAACTGAGGCATATTGTATCTTGTTTTGATATTCTTTTAGTTTGCCATTGGTTTGCAACACAACGATTTTCATAGATTGCAGCACACGCGACATAAAATCTTGTAAGTTTTGTTCCTGTTTTTCTATGATCTCGTCATAAATATCCTTTATTCTTTCGTGATAATAGTCTAATTCTTCGGCATATTCGGCGGCGGTACTGACAATAAATTCAGCGACTGCCGTAGGCGTTTTCAACGATGTGTTTGCCACCAGGTCGGTAATGGACTGGTCTTTATCGTGACCAATGCCTGTAATCACCGGCAAAGGGAATTGTGCGACGTTTGCCGCAATTTCATAACTGTCGAACCAACGCAAGTCGGAGCGGGCACCACCACCACGAATAATCACAACGGCGTCGAACTCCTGTTCACGTTGAAAAATTGCATCTAACTGACTCACAATGCT
>JAEEQV010000174.1:0-5241 GCA_016285445.1 Bacteroidales bacterium | reverse complement strand
AAGATAGAGCATAATAGTAGTAGGTATCGGGTTCAAGCGGATTTTGGTCAACTGCTTGTTTGAAATTTCTTTGTGCCAACTCGTAATTGTTAAGACTCAAATAGAGTAAGCCCATAGCGTACAATGCGTTGGTGTCTTTCGGATTCTCCTCGGCTTGTTGCTTGAATGCGTCAATATACTCCTTTGCCATTGCAGGCGAGAAGGAGAGTGGATTGATAGTTTCCTCTTGTACGTTGACAATTTCGTTGACCTGTTTACACTTTGGACATTTTACTCTGCCGTCTTCTGCTTTGGACAAGTCCAAGGCAAATCCACAATTTTTACATTTTTTTATTGTAACACTTGCTGACATATTACATTGTTGTTTTTAGGTTTTTAATTTCCGTCATTAAATAATCGTAATCGTGTGATGGAACGGATTCTATATACGCACGTAATTGTTCGGCACTTGCGTCACTTAATCGAGATGGTGAGATTGAATCAATTTCCTGCATCAAACGGGTTTTCTGCGTTTGTGACAAATTTTCAGCTTTACCTAATGCCGATTTCATAAGATTGGAAAAATTGATAATCTGGCGATTGTTTTGTTGCAAATGTTCCATGTTTTGTTTGTGCGTGGAATCTGCCTCTACAAGGAATATTGCAGGGACTATCCATACGAGCGTAATAATTACGAGAATTGCAATGTACCATTTCAGCCCGATAGGAACGCCCAATGTTACCAATAACGAATAAAGCACCATTATGACAACGCCGGCAATAATGTAATAACTGCCATACATTCCCACTGCTATGCTTGCAAGCGACGACACATCTTTGGTGTCGCTTTTGCGTACCCAGATGAGCCATCCGAACAAGCAGGTTTCCAAGAATAATGTATATACTAAATTTATCCAAAACAATGCTCCTGCTTCTTCGGGCATAAATGCAAAAAATAACGCTATTGTCACCACGTAAATCACGATGGGCAATACCACTTCTGAAATAATTGAAATACGTTTTGTTGCCATAGTTTTCTATTTATTTGATAATTTAAAAGTCCTTGTTTGTCTTCCAGTGAGAGGTCTTGCCCCAGCGTTGGAAAGTGCGTCCCAAAGTTCATTTATTTCGTCTGCATTTCTTGTTTCCAGACAAGTTGGATAAGAACCTGGTGTATTTTTCACAGAGTCAATAATCTCTTTTGCTTCGCTACTGCTTATATGTGCATATTTGACTAAAATATCCTCTATTTCCTGTTCGTCGGCGGACCCTAATGATTCCAACGCGCATACATAATGACCTTCGATGCCAAAATTTGGAGGAATCGAGGAAATCTTATCTACCTGCGCAAGATCTTCAAGTTCTGACAATAATTTATCGGCAAGTTCCGTATCCGACGTTCTGAGGCAAATTTGTGGACCATTTGGCAAATTATTCACTATGTTGCTTGCTTCCGTCAAACTAATATTTGCATTTTCGGCAATGATTTTACTAATAGTGTCTGTGTCTGACGATTTCAATCCAAACATCATGACCACAGTGTCTTTCGGAATATCGAGCTTCAAATAACTATATGCTTCTGGCAATTGCCCTGTTGTAAAATACGGAGACAAAATAGCAATTAGTTCCGTTAAATCACTATTGTCATTGAGAGCATGAATAGAAGAATCTTCAATAATTGGTGATTCTGCATCAAATCCGTTTGCCGAAAGCATTTCACGAATTTTCTTTCTAAATGGGACTAAATCCTCCAAAGCTATCTCACTCTTACTGATAAAAACAATAAGTCTTGAAATGTTTGCCTTTCGTGCCAATCGAATTTGTTCGGGCAATTCCTCACTGTCTTGATCTGTAGCGGAAGCGACCAAAATAGCACCCGACATTTTTCGAGCTCCAGACATCATGGTATTGACATACTCAGAATCACCAGGACAATCCAAGTGGATGAAATTATTTTCCCCGTCACTATATTCAACAGTGTGGACGTGAATACTCTTCCACATTGCTTTTTCTTCTGGGTCACAATCAATTTCATCATACTTTTTTTCTTGAGCAAGTCCTTTTTTTGCAAGAACGTGGGTAATTGCGGCCGTCAACGAGGTTTTTCCACTGCTGAGCGGACCGATCGTTCCTATCGTCAATGCATTTGCAGCTTGTTGAGACTGAGGTCGACTTACGTTCGGTTTACTTGAAGATCTTTCTCTGTTAGCTGTTGGACTTGAAAAAGACTGATTTCCTCCTGCGTGAGACGAAGAGTCACCCTTTTTGTTCAACATTTCCATTAGTTTCTCATATCCTTTTTGCTCACTTCCGTCTTCACTTTTAAACTTATGGATAAATAAGAAGTACGCTGCAACTAAAATTATTATTATCGACATATCTTTATAGTTTTAGGTTATTACACTATTATTTTACAATTATTTTACATCGCTGGTGGAGTAGGGGGCGTTGGGGGATTTCCCGGCATTGGAGGCGGAACTTGTGCAAATAACGAAGCAAGTTCTGGAACCGTGTTTGCCGCTGCCCATTGTGGCATTCCTGCTTTCCAAACCATTGTTTGAGGCGTAAGAGTGCCTTGTTGCACCATTTGCTGCAAAACAGGCATATCGAACGGTCCTGCCTGCTGATTGTTTACAAACACGTACATCTGCAATGGTTGTGGCATTTGTGGAGGAACTTGCTGAGCGAATGGTTGTCCGGGTTGACCATATTGTTGGGGTTGTCCGTACGTAGGTTGTGCGTTCATTGCCTGATTTGCCATTCCCGCCATGTGCTGACCGAAAACACCTCCCATACCGAATCCCATTCCGATGCCCATTCCTGCACCCATCATTTGTCCTGCCGAACCTTCGTTTTGTGCGGCACCTTGCATTACGTCGAACTGACGTTCTTGCTGATACGTGTATCCCTCGCGGGCACGTGCACGAGCACGGGCTCTTGATTCAAAATCCATTTCGGAACCAGCCGTTTGTGCAGCAATAATACGTTTGTATTGTTCATCGTCTTCGTCGGGGTTGATTGCCTCAACATCAAATTTTGTCAGTTCTATTCCGTAGTCAACAAAATAATCGTTGAGTTTATCCCTTACGAATTGTGCAATATCTGACAAATAATTGTTTGCTTCGGTAATGGAAATTTTTTGTTTGCTGAAATATTGCGACAAGAGTGGTTTTACTTGCTGTGCTACGGCAGAAGTGAATTCATTGCAAAATTCACCCAATACTATTTCGTGTTGTGTACCCGAATATTCCTTAATGAAAGCACGTGAATTGCAGATACGGAATTCGTAACTACCATAGGAACCTACTTTTATTGTGACGCCTTCGTCGCCATACGTATAGTCACGCACCGTAAGTCCGCAACCCCAGCCACCTTCGTCTCCAGCCAATCGCTGACGTGATGTGCTTATTACGTATAGTGTGGTTTTGAACGCGCTATTGCCTCCTGTTGGAGCATTCATTAAATTTTGTAAGAATGGTACGTTGTTGGTAGATAGTTGATACGACCCAGGACCGAATGTGTCGGAATACTGTCCGTCGTTGTAAAATACCATTTCTTGTCCGTCTTGTACCGTTACTTTCGCACGTGTGGAAAGATTGTCGTAAGGAACGCGCTTGAGCAAGACACCTTTTTCAAGGTTGTAAAACACGTTGTCAATCATTCCAACTCGTTCGTCGCCTTGACCGTCGTATGTGTAACCGTCGGTTCGTTGTTCATTTTTATTAAATAGTTTCATTTTGTATATAAATAAAATTGTTAGCGCTCCGTTTTATGCAAAAAAAAGCATATTCAAAAGGTGTTTAATCTTCTGAATATGCTTATAGTTGATTTTGGATAACTGTAACTTGTTGAAAGTAAGTGATTTACCCCCCCCTGTGCCGTTTGGGGCTGTAAAGCTAAATACTTATTTTGTGTCGTTTCGTGAAAAATCATTACTCATTTTTGAAAGTACAATATTAATAAAAATTTTCTTTCTTTGAAATTTTTTAAGTTGATATTAGACGAAATTTAGATAAAAAAAACGCCACTTTTTTATTCGTATAAGTATAAATTACTTATTTTACTATACAAGACCTTGAGCCATCATTGCATCAGCAACTTTGATGAAACCTGCGATGTTAGCACCAGCAACATAGTCGATGTAACCATCAGCTTGTGTACCGTATTTAACACAGTTTTCGTGAATTGATTTCATGATGCCTTGCAATTTAGCGTCAACTTCTTCTGATGTCCAAGAAAGACGTGCAGAGTTTTGACACATTTCCAAACCAGAAGTTGCAACACCACCAGCGTTAGAAGCTTTACCAGGAGCATAAAGGATTTTTGCATCTTGGAATACTTTTACTGCTTCTGGAGTACTTGGCATGTTAGCACCTTCAGCAACACACATTGTACCGTTTGCAACCAATGCCTTAGCATCGCTTTCATCCAATTCGTTTTGAGTAGCACATGGCATAGCAACGTCGCATTTAACGTTTTTCCAAGGACGTTGGTTTTCGAAGTATTTGCAGCCGAATTTTTCTGCATATTCTTTGATACGACCACGTTTAACATTCTTCAATTCGAATACGAATGCTAATTTTTCAGCTGTGATACCTGCTTCGTCAACGATTGTACCGTTAGAGTCAGACATTGAAACAACTTTTGCACCTAATTGAGTACATTTTTGTACGGCGTATTGAGCAACGTTACCTGAACCAGAGATTGCAACAGTTTTACCTTGCAATGAAGTTCCCTTAGTTGCCAACATTGATTGTGCGAAGTAAGTCACACCGTAACCAGTAGCTTCAGGACGGATTAATGAACCACCGAAAGAAAGACCTTTACCAGTCAAAACGCCAGTGAATTCGTCACGAAGACGTTTGTATTGACCGAACATATAGCCAACTTCACGACCGCCAACACCGATGTCACCGGCAGGAACGTCGGTATCTGGACCGATGTGCTTTGAAAGTTCTGTCATGAATGACTGGCAGAAACGCATAACTTCGGCATCAGATTTTCCGTGCGGGTCAAAATCAGAACCACCTTTTCCACCGCCCATAGGAAGTGTTGTAAGGCTGTTCTTGAATGTCTGTTCAAAACCGAGGAATTTGAGGATGCTTAAATTTACTGACGGATGAAAACGAATACCACCTTTGTAAGGACCAATAGCGCTGTTGAACTGAACACGGAAACCACGGTTAATCTGGATTTTGCCGGAATCATCAACCCACGGGACACGGAAAATGATAACTCTTTCCGGCTCAACAATACGTTCCA
>JAEEQV010000173.1:0-5266 GCA_016285445.1 Bacteroidales bacterium | reverse complement strand
CGACTCGATGTCAATGATATAGCATATTTCTACAGTGAAAACAAAATCACGTTTGCGGTGACATTTGCACAAAAGGAACATATTGTAAATTTTTCGTTGGAACAACTCGAAGAAGAACTCTCGAAAGACGACTTTTTCCGTCTTAACAGAAAATATATCGCAAACATCAAGGCAGTTCAGTCGTTCGAGGACTTTTTCGGCGGCAAGCTCATCGTCCACCTCACCATTCCCGCACAAGAACAGATAACCGTCAGCCGTCTGAAAAATAGCGCATTTAAAGATTGGATGGGAAAATAATCCGTTTGCATAAAATTAAGATGATTGGGGGCATTGGTTATTTGAGAAACAATTATTCGTAATAGATACACGTATAATTTCTTGTATGAACTTTTGAACCTTCTATATAATAATTGTAGGTATATGTCATTGTTAAATCATCATATTGAAAATTTACACATTCATTACGCAATTCATCATCATGATATGTTTTAGAACTTATAAGTCTTCCTAATTCATCATAGTCATACTCCGTTTTTGCCTCTTCGGTACCTTGTGGGGAATAAATAATATCTGTTTTTATTTTTTCATATGTTATATCTGTATAAACTTTTTTATTTTTCCTTGTAGAGGAAATTGCACCATCGAAATAATCATTAGTGATATAGGTTATAGTTCTCCCATTAAACTGATAATCAAATTGTTCCGTCATTAAATTCCCATTATAATATTGTTTGTATCCATTCTCAATTCCTTTCTCGTTATACTCATACTCTAATCTGACTCTCTCAAAATCCCCATCCTCATCAAATTGTATTTGTGTTTTTAATTTTTCAAATTTTTCGTCGGTATAAATTTCTTTATATTTTGATATTGATAGTATATCTCCGTCTTCATATTTATAAGTATATGTTACGGAAGTTCCAGTATATTGATAATCAAACCGTTCAGACGTTAATTTGTCATAAGAATAGTTTTTATACCCGACTATTCTACCTGCTTCGTCATATTCATACTCCGTTCTACTGATTAGCGAAACGCCATCTTCGGCGTACTCTATGAGAGTTTTTATTTTTTTGTGTTCGGTGTTGCCTTCAGAAGGAGTATTATCTTTGTCCTTGTCACAAGCGACAAAAGTAAATAACGAAATAGCTGCAAGTAGAATGTAAAACTTTTTCATAACGATACCTTTCATAAATTCTTTTTGTTTTACAAAAATAGGGTTTTCTGAACAGAAAACCACAAACTTTTCGTTTTATACAAATTTATGAAAATTTTGCTCTTTTGTATATTTTTTCTACTATTGTATAAAATATCACAAAATGGAAAAAATAAAAACAGAACAGGAGTATAGAACGTATTGTTCAATGATGGATGAGATTATTGCCAAAGGGACTGAACTTGGCGATATGGAATTGTTGTCGAAAGCAGACAAATCAAAATATATTAAACTTTCAACAATGGTTCGGGAATGGGAGAAGATGCATCATAAATTTCCCATTCAGCAAAATCCGTTGATTGAGGAAATCAAGACAAAAATGGCGGAGAAACATCTTCGTCAGCGTGAAACGGCTCAATTATTGGAAATTAACGAATCACGCTTTAGCGAAATCCTTCGCGGAAAGAAATCTATCACAATGCAACTGGCTAAAAAACTTTATAATAAACTGGAAATTCCGGCAGAATTGTTATTGGAATTTGCATAGAAATTTTATCACAATCCAGCATCAAAAATCGGTCACTTAATCTTCGAATGCTTTTTTGATTTTCTCGGTCAGCTGAGAAACCACGAGTTTCTCTGTTTGGAGAACCATATTTTTTATTGCTTTTGCCGACGATGCTCCGTGACCGATTACAATAGGAGCTTGCACGCCAAGTACGGGCGTTCCGCCATGATTTTCGTAGTTGAAATATTCAAAGAACGGATGTTCTATGCCAAGTTTCTTGGAAATTCCATACATCGCCTCCACTTGTTTCAAGACGATGTTTCCTGTAAAACCGTCGCTTACAATCACGTCGGCCTTGTCGCTGTATAATTCGTGACCTTCAATGTTGCCACAAAAATTAAAATCTTCGCTCTCTTTCATAAGAGCGTAGGTAGCTTGCGTAAGCAGGTTGCCTTTCTTTTCCTCCTCGCCAATGTTGAGCAAACGGACACGAGGATTCTCAACTTCGTGGTAGTATTGGGAATACAAACTACCAAGAATACCATATTGATAAAGGACATCGGGACGACAGTCCGAGTTAAGTCCAATATCCAATAGGGTAGTGAATTTTCCGCCAGAAAGTTTAGGAACCGACGTTGTAAGGCAAGGACGGATAATTCCAGAAATCACTTTGATGACGGAAACAGCTCCCACCATCATTGCTCCGGTGCTACCTGCACTTGCGAAAGCGTCAATTTTTCCAGCGTATAAATCCTTAAAACCGACAGTAATGCTTGAATCTTGCTTGCGTTGGAACGCTTTTGCCGGATGTTCGCCCATCTCTATGACCGATGGAGCGTCAATCACTTCAACATTGTTGCCGGAGAATTTCTCACGTTCGAAAATAGCATTGATGGCTTTGGCGTTGCCATATAAAACAATAGTGCTTCCCAATTGAAGCACTTTGCTTGCTTGTATTACACCAAGGACAACGTTTTCGGGGGCAAAATCGCCACCCATGCCGTCAATACCTATTCTCATACGCGAAATAAAACTATTCAGCTGCTTGAGCTGTTTTTTCAATCAATAGTTTGCCGTTGTAGTACAAGTTACCTTCTACTTCATAAGCAGTGTGACGACGGTGAACTGTGCCAGTTGTAGGACACTTGCTCAATGTTGGAGCTACTGCTACGTCGTGTGTACGTCTTTTGTCTCTTCTCGTTTTTGAGACTTTTCGTTTAGGATGTGCCATCTTATTATTTTTTTAATTTTTAAACATATTTTTTAAGGAATCCCATCGCGGGTCCGTCTTTACTTCTTTTGTTTTTTTCGACTGCTTCAGATATGAAATCACATCGGAATTGCAGTCTTTTTCGTTCGGATGAACTTTTTTCAATGGAATGGCGAGCATTATCATTTCGTAAAGCAATGGTGAAATTCCGATTTCTGTCTCATCGGGCGGAATCACCATAATATTGTCTGCATCGGCAAGTTCGTCGTCCTTTTCTCCCACTTTCACAATCAGTTCTTGCTCTGATTCTATCGGCAAGGCGAAAATGTCCAAACATCTGTCGCATTCCACCGAAATAGTCCCTTTCATTTTCAACGAAAGCGTATGCAAATCTTGTTGTTTCACAAAATGAATATCGACACGTAAATTGGCGTCGAAAATTCCTTCCATTTGTTGTTCTTCAATGAACGCTTTGCCTAAATTCAGCACTTCGTCGTAAACCCCTTCCTTCAACGTCTGCAACGGAATTGTATGTACATCCTTCGTTCGACTCATACTAAATTTTTAGCACGCAAAAATAGAAAAAATTTTACATTCCGCAAACATTTCACATTTTATTAACACAAAAACCTTTCAAAGAAAGATTGATATTGTGCTGAAGCTCGCAAACGACTATTTCCCCATCCATTCTTTGAAAGCGCTGTTTTTCAAGCGACTCACCGTGATTTTTTCTTGAGTCGGGACAGTTAGATGAACGATGAGTTTTCCGCCAAAAAAGTCTTCAAAAGATTGAATAGCCTTGAAATTCGCAATATACTTGCGATTTAACCGGAAAAAGTCATCTCGTGAAAGTTCCTCCTCCAATTGCTCCAATGAGAAGTTCACAATGTGTTCCTTGCGGGCAAATGTCACGGCAAAGGTAATCTTATTCTCGCTATAGAAATATGCTATATCAGACGTTTCGAGTTTCGTGTAACTTGACCGACCTTGAATGAGAAAACGGGTACGATATTTCCGTTCGCCGTTACGAATCACATCGAGTAATTCCTTGTACATCTCCTCATTATGCTGATTTTGCGAATCTTTTATCGTCTCAAATTTTTCAATTGCCTGTGTCAAGTCGGTTTCTTTCAGCGGCTTGAGCAAATAATCTATGCTCATTACCTTGAACGCCTGGATGGCATACTCGTCAAATGCCGTTGTAAAAATAATCGGGCAAGCAACGTCAACTTGGTCAAAAATTGAGAAACTCAATCCGTCAACCAATTGAATATCCATAAATATCAAATCAGGTTGAGCATTGTTTCTGAAATACTCAACAGAAGATTTAATGCTGTCAAAAGTGGCAATAACAGACCATTCTGGACGAAGTTTCTGAAGCATTCCTTGGAGAAACTTCACATTGTAATCTTCGTCTTCAATAATTATTACATTCATACTTTTTAACATTTATTAATTGATATTTCGTTTTCGTTCTATATCAATGGTAATGAAACAATAAATTGCGTTGTCGTTTGTCGTATTAGCACTTTCTTATCCGTTAGCATCTGATATCGCTTTATAACGTTATCAAGTCCTTTGTGAGTTGAATATCCTGTCTCTTTTTTGTTCAGGTTATTGGTAACAATAAGTGCGTCGTCTTGTGTTGTTATAGTAATGGTGAGAGGTTCGCTTTTCGACGCAATGTTGTGTTTCAAGGCATTTTCGACCAGAATCTGTAAACCCATAGGAATGATAGACTTATGTCTTGCCTCATCACTTATGTCAATGGTGACTTTCAGGCCTTCGCCAATTCGCTCCTTGTGCAAGGCGAGATAGGATTCTATAAACACAAGTTCGTCGGTCAAAAGTACCACATCCTTATCCTTGCACTGCAAGACATAACGATAAATATCGGTGAAATTCTGCGTGAAGTCCACCGCTTTGTCCTTGTCGTACAAAATCAGTGATTTCAGGACAGAAAGGTTGTTGAACAAAAAATGAGGGTTCACCTGTTCCACCAATGCTTGATATTCGCTTGCAGTCTGTGCTTGCCGAAGCACCTCGATTTCGTGCTGGGAATCAATGTAGTTCTGAATCAGACGAAGCAAACAAATGGTAAGAATGACAAATGCGATAAAAATGAGCGTAAACGTTGCCGACAGTTGAATGACGGGATTCTGTGCGATTTCGGCATCTTCAATGAGTGGAAACAACAATGAGATGACGCCAATGATTAAAATAGTATTAAGTATGATATGCGTCGTAAATTGATATTCCTTCATAAATTCCGATCCGTATCGGATAATGATGTGGTTGAAGAACACGTTTACCTCGGTGATTATGATAAAACCGATACTGAACGTAAGATATGGCATTTTAGGCATGACATCGTTAGCAATGTGTTCGGTGA
>JAEEQV010000172.1:0-5267 GCA_016285445.1 Bacteroidales bacterium | reverse complement strand
ATTGTCGCTCCTGTGGTTGATCAGCCCACTGTGGTACAGTTCAAGGACGAAAAGGGCGAAATTCGTCTGTCAGTTAAGCTGGAAAACGTCATCTGGATTGAGTCTGACGATAATTATGTCCATATTAAATATCAAAATCAGGGAAAAATGTTGGATTATCTTCTGAGAAATTCGCTCAAACGATTGGTTGAGGATTTAAAGGATACCACGATTTTCCGTTGTCATAGAAAATATATGGTGAATTTTGACCACGCCGTTGCTCTCCGTAAAGGTGGCGTGGGACTCGTGCTGGAACTGGATACCCAACCAATGGTCGAGATACCAGTGACGGATACTTACAAGGAAGATATTTCCCTTGCGTTTATGAAATATAGCAATAGAAAATAGTGATATGAAAAGCTGTCTGATTTGACAGCTTTTTTTATATCTCATCTAATTTATCCCACCATGTGAATTTCAATATTGTGCCTCCAGCAAGAATGAGGGCTATTGTGATTCCAAACCCTAACCAATGGCGTGTTATCAGACAGATAGGCATTGCCACCAAAGCAGTTTGGGTGACTATGCCGACAGCGACGTTGGCCATATCTTTTCCAAATCGGGTATTGGGTTTGAAGTCGGGTTGCTCTTGTTGTACCATGTGAAGAACTGGTTTCCAGAATCCCCAAGGACGAATGGTCGCATAGAATGATTTCAATGTCGCTTCTTCGGTAGGCTCGGTGAGCAACGTTCCCAAAATACAGCCAATGAGGGAGATTATTAGCGTGATAGGGAATGTGTACAAGGCAATCAGGCTTGTTGGAATGAAACTGAAATTGTCAGTTATGATTTCGGGAGTGACTAATTGTATTGTTCCAATAACGATACCCGACAAAATTCCCGTGAGCATTCCCCAGAAGTAACCTTCACCGTTGAATCGCCACCAATACCATTTAAGCACGTTTGATGCGATGTAACTTGCGTAAAAGGCGCCTGTCACGATTTGTAATATTTCATTTATGTTTTTGAGTGTCAGGCCAAGAATCGTGCTGAAAATAACTGCTCCAAATCCGACTATGTAGTTTAATTTTCTTTGTTGATTTGCGTTCGCGTCAGGTTTGATGTATTTCAAATAAATGTCGTTGGTAATGTACGCCTGTGTTGCATTGAGCGTACCTGCGAAGGTTGACATAAATGCTGCCAATAAACCGGCAAGAAGTAATCCGAGCAAACCTGCAGGCAAGAATTTGACCATGGCGGCAGGAAGAATCTGTTCAAAATCAATGATACCGTTTACCGAAAGATTCAGTTCGTCGTAAAATGCGATGGCGAGAATGGCAAACCCCGAAACCATAAAGTAACGGATAGGGTTAAGAATGACCGAAACGGAGCCACTCATTTTCAATGCGTCTTGTGGCGTCTTGTTGGCAAGGATTTTTTGCATGTCGTATGTAGGAGCAGGTCCGGCTAAACTTACAAGAATCCCTTTCATAAACATAAAGCCAAAGAATAAACTAAATAATGAATAGCCATCTTCGGCAATTTTCGTGTTTACTTCGTGCAACGTGCCAGTCCAATCTATGTCAATAGTATTCCCGAAAAAGGGTGAGTTCCAACCTTCGGGCGTAAGTGCGGCAAGTGTTTCGGGACTCACGTTGTACATTGCGATGATTCCGATTGCAATTGACGCTATGGTCATAATGGAGTATTGGACTACATCGGCCCAAACAATGCTGATCATACCACCAAGAATGGTGTAAATCGTCGCAAACAGCGTGAAGAATATGCCATACACGTGAGGTACGTACGTTTGCGGAATGCAGTCGGGAGCAATGCTTAGGAAAGCACATACATTGTCCCAAGGAATGAAAATCATAAGGAATTTTCCCAATCCCACAAAACCGTATGAAAGCATAGAAAGTCCGATGAGCAAGGCAAAACAGACCACAATCCAGTGCGACAGCACGCTTCCTCTTCCGTTCCCGAATCTCGTCTGTATCCATTCGGCGCCAGTGGTGACGTTGGAGCGACGTAGCCAAGCCGAAAGGAACATCATAAGGAAAATTTGGTTGAATGTAGGCCAAAGCCACGGAATCCAGATACTTTTTAGTCCATACACAAAAAGAAGCGTTACAAGCCACATTGTTCCGGAAATATCGAACATACCTGATGCATCGGATAGGCCAAGCATATACCAAGGCATGCGTCTGCCACCAAGCAAGTACGATGATTTATCTTTTTCAGCTTGTTTTTTACAATAGATTCCAATAAAAACAATGACTGCAATATAGAGAAAAATGATTGCGAAGTCTAACCCTTGAAGTGCCATAATTACTTGTTTAAATATGTTTTAATGTGTGCGGCAACTCGTTGTGAAGCACCTTCGTTGCCAAGTTTGTTTCGTAATTGAGCATAATTGTCCAAAATGTCGTTCCTGAATTGAGGATTAAACAAGATGGAATCCAATGCTTCTGATAATTTCTTTGGTGTCATGTCGCTTTGAAGCAGTTCGGGAACAATTTGATGTTCCATAATCAGATTCGGAAGTCCCAGAAAATTCAGTTTCACAAAGAGTTTGCCCAAATAAAATGTGATTGGGCTCGTTTGATACACTATGATTTCGGGTACGTTCAGTATTGCCGTTTCAAGTGTTGCCGAACCAGAAACGACGATTGCCGCTTCGGCTTTTTTCAACAATTCGTATGTCTGATTGAAAACCACGGAGATATTTTGGGCAGTAATATATTTTTGATAGAAATCAAGTGAAAAGCGTGACATTCCAGCTACAACGAATTGATAGTCAGCGTATTTCTCTGAAATGGACTGCATTGTTTTCAAATTCTCCCGAATCTCGTATTCGCGACTTCCAGGAAGTACGGCAACGATTTTTTTATCTGGAATATGGTTCGCTTTTTTGAATGATTCAAGCGAATACTTTTCTTTAAATTGAGCTATGGAATCCAACAATGGATGACCGACAAAGTCAACGTGATAGTTGTGACGGGTTTCGTAGAATGTTTTTACAAACGGAAGTTCTACGAACATGTGGTCAATGTTTTTCTTGATTGTTTTTACGCGACTTTCCTTCCACGCCCACACGGTGGGGGAGATATAGAAAAATGTCGGTATGCCGATGCTTTTTGCAAAAGGGGCTATTTTTAAGTTAAACCCCGGAAAGTCAACAAAGATAATGGCGTCTGGTTTGTGTTCCGCAATGTCTTGTTTGCAAAATTTTATGTTATTGAGAATGAGTCGGGCGTGTTTCACCACTTCCATAATTCCCATATAATCGTATGTCCTGTAATGCTTTACAAGTTCTGTATCAGCGGCTTTTGCCATCAAATCGCCACCCCAGAGACGGAAACTCGCATTTCCGTCACTTTGTCTCAATGCCGTTATGAGATTGGCTCCGTGAAGGTCGCCCGATGCTTCGCCTGCAATAATGTAGTAGTTCATGCTTACATATCAAGAATGAGTAATACAATGGTGTATATCATCGTTGGGAAAACAACACCTTTTGCCGCATTGTCCCAATGAAGAAAATAGAAGAGGGCAAAAACGAACGCGATGGGCAGAATGCACCATAAAAACACGGTTGTTTGCACACCCCACGAACTCAATTTTGAAATAAACTCCAAAATGGAATTTGTTCGGTTTACCCATTTGTAAACGCCGAAAAAAGCGATGAACGGGACTACGAGTCCGAGAACAAGGCCTACCCAGAAATTGTCGAATTTTTCTTTCATAGCGTATTTAATGATGAGAGTGATTGTATTGATTTTTCATCGGAATTTTCCACTTTTACAGGCACAATGGCAATATAATCGTGGGCAAGACACCATTCGTCGCTGGTTTCGCAGTCGGGTTCCTCGTTATGATATTCGCCCGTGAGCCAGTAGCAGGCATTGTTGCGAGGGTCGTGCTCTTTTATGAATCGTTCAATCCAAAGTCCTTTGGTCAGGTGACAGACGCGCATTCCCTTGATATTTTTCTCAGGTTTGGGAAAATTCACATTGAGATAAATGTGTTTGTCCAATTTGTGCTCCAATACGTGTTTTACAATCGTCTCAATGTAAGGTTTGTATGGCGCAAAATTGATGTCTGACGAAAAATCCAGACTTGAAAATGCAATTGACGGAATGCCGTTGATAGCACCTTCTCTCGCGCAAGCAGCTGTGCCAGAGTAAATTATGCTATTGGCACTATTTGAGCCGTGATTGATTCCCGCAACCACCAAATCAATTTTTTGATTCAACAGTAATTGGTCGAAACCGAATTTGACGCAATCGACGGGAGTGCCGTTCACCGAATAAATATGTAAGTTTTCCTCGTCACAGATACATTTTGCCCGAAGAGGAACCTGAAACGTTATGGCGTGTGCCATTCCCGACTGATGTTGCTGAGGAGCGACAACATACACGTTGCCGAATTCCTTCATCAATTCGGTAAGATATTGAATGCCTTTGGCTTCAATGCCGTCGTCGTTGGAAATAAGTATGACAGGTCGTTTTCTCATTATTAACAAGTTGCATCTTTATGTGACATGATTTAGTGTTTTTCTGAAAAGCAACATCTGTAACCTTGTCACAATAATGCAAATATAATAAATCAGTAAATTACACTACAAAAAACGGATATTTTCTTTTGTTTGCGAGGTGGGGTTTTAATTAAAAAAGTTTCCCCCTCTGCCACTATTCACATTGAAAAGCGTACCACTCTATTTTTTTGTCTAAATTTAATTTCTTTTTTGAAAAAGGAATTTCTTTTTTCTTATTTTTACACCAATCAATAATTTCGTAATAAAAAAGAAATATTATGTAGCGACAAATAATTGAATAGAATGACATATTAAAAGCGTTTAGTTTTCTATATAAACCTGAAAATCTCGACAATTTTCGTTTTTATATCCATCTAAAAAGAAAGCGGAACGCTCACGAGTAATCGTGGGCTTTCTTGTTTAGATGGATAGGTAGTCGAGAACCTCAGGTTTAAAACATTGAAGTTCACGATTTTTTTATGTCCGTAGGTGAAGGATAAAATCAATTGAATAAAAGTTAAAATTTTTTTGTTATGCGTTGTAATAATTGTGGGTGGAAGAATCCTGAAACTAATTCAAAATGTGAAAAATGTGGTGCTGTATTGTCTGCCCCAAGACAATATCAGCAAGCAGAAGTGAGTGAAAATCTGAAGAAAACCATTGTGGACGCTGAAGCATTCGGACAACAAGTAAATTCTAATGAATGCCCCAAATGTGGCTATCCAATGCGTGAAGGAGCTGCTGTCTGTCC
>JAEEQV010000171.1:0-5314 GCA_016285445.1 Bacteroidales bacterium | reverse complement strand
TGAATATAGTCAGGAATATACATTTAAATGGGATGATGGCGTGGAAGGTTCTGCACGAGATGATTTGGCAGCTAGAATGTATAAAATTGAAATAAGCGATAAGAATGGATGTTCAAGAACCGTTGATTTTCCATTGAGTAACTTTAATATTTGGGCATCAGATCAATGGGAGTCTGTGAAATGTGGAAATGATGGTGTCATTTATTATTCAATTTATGGTGCTACAGCTCCATATACTTTTTACATAGATGATAATAAGGTTGAGGCAGATGAAGAAAATGAAAAGATATCTGGGGTATCAATTGGTAATCATAAATTAACTATTGTTGATGTAGATGGTTGTCAGGCAGACGAAATGGTTACAGTTCATAAAAATTATTATCCACAACCGGAAATTTATTCGGTGTCGTATGCCGAAGATTCAAAGTCCATTATCGTAATGTGGACGTTTGATAGCTCTGATTGGCATGCCGATCCGGAAGACTTGAAGAAATATATGGATAATATTGATTATTTCACCATCTATCGTGAAACGAGCGAGCAGAAAGGTGATTATGATTCCATTGGTTTTGTAAAAAGCACATTCCCGTTATATCAAGATTATGATTTGTCGGAAGATAATGCATCGTACCGTTACAAAATCTCGGCTACCGATTATTGTGGTGAAACAACGGAAATGAGTTATACGGAAAACAAGTCTATAGGATTGACTATGACTACGGAAGAAACGGAAAATGGCAAAACGAAGGTTAATTTGTCGTGGACGGCATACGAAGGGCAATTCTTTGATTCATATTCAGTTTACCGAAAGACAAAAAGCAAGAATCTTGACGTGGCAAAAGTTGCTCCTAATAAAATGACATATTCAGAAATGGTTCCCGCAGGAACGAGAGGATATTTTGTTGGTGTTACTTTCCCCGATACCTTATATTTTGACGAAAATAACACTCCGTTGTTGAAGGCTGAAAGTGGTCCGTTTGCGCTGGCCCTCAGCAATATAGCGGAACTGGAAAATGTTGATGCAATCCCGACGATTAAAAATACAGCTGTAGTGTATGCAAAAGATAAAAGCATTATAGTACAAGGTGCAAAATCAAATGTGACAATTTATGATGTTCAAGGTCGTTTTGTTACACAAAAAACTGTACGTCAGGATATAGAAACAATTCCTCTTGAAAAGAAAGGATGTTATATCGTGTTTGTTGACGAAACACAAGGATTTGAGGTAATTGTTTGGTAATCAAACAAATTCTAAAAAAACAGGTTTTGGTTTGCTACGTTTGTAGCTAACTAAAATTTTGCTATTAATGGAATTTGTAGTTCACCAAATGGTTTTTGCGAAACGCGAAGTGCGGGACAAAGTTGTTGGCGCTTGAATTCACATCGTTTGAGTAATCGTAGCGTTTTTTCGACCACATCTTTTTCAAATCCCATTGCTAGAATCTCGTCTTGCGTTTTGCCACATTCAATGTATTGATACAGAATGGCATCCAATACGTCGTAATTTGGTAACGAATCGGAATCTTGCTGATTCGGATGGAGTTCTGCCGATGGCGGTTTGATGATAGTGTGTTCAGGAATAATTTCCTTGTCACGGTTGATGTAACGGGCAAGTTTGAAAACGTCGGTTTTGTACACGTCGCCAAGTATCGAAATGCTTCCGTTCGTGTCGCCGTAAAGTGTGCCATAACCAACCGCCACTTCGCTTTTGTTAGATGTGTTCAGTAAAATGTTGCCGAACTTGTTGCTGAGAGCCATCAACAATAATCCGCGAATTCGGGCTTGAAGATTTTCTTCGGCGACGGAAAATGGCAAATCTTTGAAAATGGGCGATAAAGTGGACAATGTCTCATTGTAAATTGATTTTATGGGAACAATGTCATATTGTACACCAAGATTTTTTGCCAAACCTTCGGCGTCGGTAATGGAATGTGACGTTGAATATTCCGAAGGAAGGAGCAGAACTCTGATGTTTTCACTGCCAATTGCTTCGGCGGCAAGGGCAAGTACCACAGCCGAGTCAATTCCGCCCGAAAGGCCGAGAGTTGCTGTTTTGAATCCATTTTTTGAGAAATAATCTTGTATGCCGAGAATTAACGCATCGTGAAGTAAGGCGATTTCGTTGAATTCTTCTTTTGCAAGTGGTTCGTAGTTCTTATCCGTGTCGAAAATGACAAAATCTTCCTTAAAATAGGGGAGTTGGATGATTTTTTCTCCCTTGGCGTTCAGCACATACGAATGACCTTCAAAAACCCGTTCGGTGTTTGCTCCCACTTGATTTACGCAAATTACAGGACAATGTGTTTTTGAAAATTGCTCAGAAACATGTGAATCCTTGTATTTGAACTGTTTGGTTGTGATGTTGATTGCCAACGAAATACCATTTTCTTCTTCGGGAACGTCGTCGCCAACGCATACGGCAATTTTCTGGTTTTTCCATTCAAAGAAGTTTTTCTCCGTATCGGTCAAAAAATATTTTGATTCCAAGTGTGAGAGATTTTTCTTGTTGAAACGACGGGTAATGATGCCATTTTCAATCAATATGGCAGAATCATACACTTTTGTCTCGTTTTCGTCCTCGCAATAGGTGGGACACCCGATTAACACCGCGATTTCATAGGATTCGGTTGCAATGCGTTGTAACACCTGCATAGTCGTTTCCAGAAAATCTTCTTTTTGCAAGACGTCAAATGGGAAAGAGCCACAGACGCTCATTTCGGGAAAAACGATAAAATCTGCTTTTTGATTTTTCGCTTCAAATATTGCTTTGGAAATCTTGGTTGCATTTTTGCCAAAATCGCCAATAGAGTAGTTTTGTTGAGCAATTGCTATCTTCATACAAAATAAATTTATTGGTACAAAATTATAAGTTATTTTGTTAGTTTAGTTAATTTTTGAAAGTTTTTTAATGAAAAAACAATGGCTTGAAAAAGTTTTCTGATACAGATAAAAAGAATCGCCGAGAATGTGTATTTTTGTGTTATAAAAAACAAAATACAATGATAAACACTACAATCAATGGAATTGACATTACCAAAATTCTGTTTCTTGACATTGAAACTGTGCCGCAACATGGTTCCGAAGCAGAATTGACCGAAACAGAACGGCTCTTGTGGCAGAAGAAATCTGCTCGTATGGCAAATGATACGATGACAGCCGAGGAACTCTACCAAAAAGCGGGAATTTTTGCGGAATTTGGGAAAATAGTATGCATTTCTGTCGCATTTTTGTATAATGACAGAGGTACTCTAAAAATGCGTGTGCGCTCGTTTGCCAACGATGACGAGGCGTGTTTGTTGAACGATTTTATGTCGTTGGTCAACAAACATTTTAATACAAAGAAGATTTTCTTCTGTGCTCATAACGGCTACGAGTTCGATTTCCCGTTTATTGCGCGTCGGGCATTGATACACGGAATTAGCGTGCCAATAACCTTGGATACTCGTGGCAAAAAGCCGTGGGAGATTCAGCATTTGGACACTTTGGATTTGTGGCGCTTCGCCGATTACAAAAACTACACCTCGTTGGCTTTGTTGGCGTATGTTTTTGGCATTCCTACGCCCAAAGACGATATTGATGGCTCGCAAGTGTGTGAAGTGTATTGGAAAGAACATGATTTACAGCGAATTATGAACTATTGTCAGAAAGATGTGATAACGGTTGTTCAACTTTTTAGAAAATATCGTTGTGAGGATTTGATTCCCGAAGAAAATATTGTGATTGTGAATGAGTAATATCTTCTTCGTTCGCATATAAATATGTATTTTTGCAAAAAATAATACTGATGAAACGATTTCCGGCAGAGTGGGAAAAACAAGATTGCGTACAACTTACGTGGCCACACAAGGGAACAGATTTTTCCGATGTGTATGACTGTGCTGTTGCCTGTTTTGTTGCAATAGCAAAGGAAATTAGTAAACGAGAGAAATTGGTAATTGCTTGTAAATCAAAGCAAAATGCTCTTGATGAACTTGGCTCTGTAATGAACGGAAATATTTCGTTCGTCGAGGTCGATACCAACGATGTGTGGGCGAGAGATCACGGAGCTATCACGGTTTTTGAAGACGGAATCCCCGTTTTGTATGATTTTACATTTAACGGTTGGGGACAAAAATTTCCTGCCGAAAAAGACAATGCTATTACGGCACAATTATATAAATCAGGTGTCTTTGCCTCGGCAAAGTATCAGGATCTGTCGCAGTTTGTGTTGGAGGGTGGTTCCATAGAAACTGACGGGCAGGGCGTGTTGTTGACGACCGGATCTTGCTTGTTAAGCAAATATCGTAATCCTCAAATGACAAAAACTGATATCGAGCAGTTTTTGAAAACTACGTTCAATGTGCAGAAAATTCTTTGGCTTTCGCATGGTGAATTGGCAGGGGACGATACCGACGGGCATATCGATACCTTGGCTCGATTAGTTTCAAAAGATACCATTGCGTACGTACACTGTAATAATGCAGATGATTTGCATTTTGCTGATTTGCAAGCAATGAAAGCAGAGTTGGAGTCGTTTACCACATTGGAAGGGAAACCATATAATTTGGTTCCGCTACCGATGGCTTCGCCTGTGTTTGACGAAGAAGGAAATCGCATTCCTGCGACGTATGCGAATTTTTTGATTATGAACGATGCGGTTTTGTTGCCAGTTTATGATTGTGAAACAGATGCGCAAGCCGTGCAAACGCTTCAAACGATATTTCCCGAGAAGGAAATTGTGCCAATTGATTGTTCTGTATTAATTTTGCAACATGGTTCATTGCATTGCGTCACAATGCAATATCCGCAAGGTGTTTTATAAAATGGCGAAAATGGAAAAAATTCTCAAAGTTGGTTTGGTTCAGCAGTCGGTAGGCGCCGATGTGGCTGCAAATAAGGAAAAATTGGTTAAAAACATCACTGATTGTGCCAATCGTGGTGCACAACTGGTCGTGTTGCAGGAACTGCACAATACGCCATATTTTTGTCAGGTGGAAGATGTTGACAATTTTGACCTTGCAGAGCCGATTCCTGGTGATTCTACGGATTTATACTCGTCTGTTGCAAAACGATTGCATATCGTACTTGTGACTTCATTGTTCGAGAAACGTGCGGCAGGCGTGTATCATAACACAGCTGTGGTTTTTGATGTGGATGGCAGTATAGCAGGTACATATCGTAAGATGCACATTCCCGATGATCCTGCATACTATGAGAAATTTTATTTCACACCAGGCGATTTGGGTTTTGAGCCGATAAAAACGTCGGTTGGCACGTTGGGCGTGTTGGTTTGTTGGGATCAATGGTATCCCGAAGCGGCACGCATTATGGCGAT
>JAEEQV010000170.1:0-5358 GCA_016285445.1 Bacteroidales bacterium | reverse complement strand
TTTGCAAACCTTTCATTCCATGAGTTCCCATAAACACGAACGGACAGCCCATCTTATTGGCAACTTCGGTAATCGTTGTAAAGATATTTCCTTCCACAACCATACTTTGTGGCTTGAAATTATACTTTCTTTTTGCGTCTTCAACAACAACATTCAGTTGAGACATTGCATTGTCAATATCTTTTTTGTCATCAACAATATGCAACAACGTAACAGTAACATTACCAATAGTATTGGCAAAACGTATTGCATGCTGCATAGCATAGTCTGCAACGTTGGTAAAATCCCAAGCAACTAAAATAGTTTTTTGTAAAAGTTCCATATTTCTAATATTTTTTTAACTTTGAGTGCTTTTCTATTCTTGTTATAAAAAAGCGTGTTAAAAATAATAAAAAAATTTTGGTTACAACGAAACACATAGTTTTTTTTATCGCACTCTTGTTGGGAATACAAGTAACAGCCCAACAGAGCGAGCTTGGTGTTCCCGTGTTTGAGAATATCTCGCCGTTCCAAATTTCTTTTGACGGACCCTATCAGGCAATTTCTCAAGACAATACCAATATATATATAAGTACACCTCAAGGAATACTCTATTTCAATGGAATCTCATGGAACAAGATTGAAACACCAGGAAATGCGATTTTCTGCGACAAACACAAAGGAAACATCTTTGTAGGCGCAAAAAATTTCATTGGCGAGATTACAAGCGACGAATTTCATCAGAAAGAACTCAAAAGTATCGTCACCGATTCCCTCACGTTTACGGGAAATGTCTCGAAACTCGTATGCTACAAGAATCAACCCTATTTTCTTGTAAACAATCTCCTTTATACGGTAACAAACGGAACCTTACAACAGATTCAGTTTGCCGAAAAAATTACATCCATATTTGTCGTTCGGGAACGATTCTTCATTTCGACATCGACACAACTCTATGAATTCCGTTCGCTAACAGATATCGTTCATCTTGTGAACGAATCTGCCGTTACGGGCGTTTACAGCGACGGAAGTATCATATTACGTTTGGAAGACAGATTTGTAAAACTGCTTTCAGACAATACAATTGTCCCTTTTCCTACCGAAATCGACAATTTTTTGATTGACGAATTTGTTTGTTTTCTTAAGTATAATGACGAATTGATTATTGGAACAAAATCACACGGAATATTTTCTTTAAGCGCCAAAGGCGAGATATTCCGTGAATTTAGCGAATACACTGGTTTTGCGAGCAACACAATCAACGATTTTATTGTTGACAACAACTCAAATCTGTGGGTAACAACCAATTGCGGTTTAGAAAGAATTGAACTGAATTTAGCCATCAGTTGTTTCGACAAATTCACGGAATTGAGAGGCAACGTAAAAACAATTATACGATACAAAGGCACGCTCTATGTGGGAACCGATTGTGCCATCTACAAATTAGTCAATGGTCGTTTTAACCGTTGTTTCAATGTCCCTTGCAATTCGTTGGTAATCTATAACGGACAATTGATAGCAGGAACGCCAACGGGCTTGCATAATGTCATCACCAAAGAACATTATTTTGCAAACCCTATAAAGAAAGCGTTCATTATTGGGAATAATTTAGTTATAATCACCAAAGAACACCTTTCGTTTTGTCAGGAAAGCACGGGAACGTATCCGTCAATACTTCCCGTACGGCAAATTTCATTGCCCGATATTGAAATTACGACAATGGCTGGCGGCGAAAATGCCGATTCCTTGTTGTTCGTGGGAACAAAACACGATGGAGTTTGGCTGATACAAGGAGAGAAGAATGTTCTTATTCCGTGCGATTGGCAAGGAATGCCCGAAAACGAGAAATATATTGACGTATTCAATACAAAACTTGGTGTTCTGTTTTCCGCTCAAAACGCGTTATATCGCTGCGATTCACAAAATAAATTCTTTTATAAAGACGGGAAAATACTGATGCCCGAAGATTATGACAACGTAAGAATAACAACCGTTGCCGAGGATACTGACGCAAATCTTTGGTTCTCTTTCAATGAAAATGGCTGTTACGCGCAACATCACGCTGTTGCCTGGAACACCAATAATTTAGACCACTACACGTTGATTCTGGCACCATTTTTTAACCTCAAACAATTTCATTCCGACGTCATTTTTCCCGAGGACAATTCCATTGTGTGGTTAGGCGGGCCTGAAGGACTTATCCGTATGGATTTCAATAAGATGTCTGTCCGTAAGAAATTGGGCGATATTCAGATTTCAAAAATCATAACAAATAAGAAAGAATCAATTTCTCCCAATGTGCAAAATATCGTGTTCCCGTATTCGACAAAATCTATCATATTTGAGTTTTCGTCAGTTGAATATGAAAATCACGATAATATTCGCTATTCGTGCTATCTGGAAGGTCAGGACGATATTTGGTCAACGCCGTCGTTGTTCAACAAACAAGAATTTACCAATCTTCCATCTGGGAAATATGTGTTTCACGTGATAGCAAAACGACCTGGCGGAGCTCAATCCAATGAGGCCGTATTCAAATTCGAGATACAACGGCACCCATTACTTTCGTTTTGGGCTTTTGCGTTTTATCTCATAGCCATAATAACAATTATTTATCTTCAATATAGGGCAAATAAGAAACGGCTGATTCAAGCGGCACGACGCAGAGTTCAGCGTTCTAACAAAAAATATTCTGTTGAGGCGAAAGAATCTCAAAATCAAGATAATACAGAGCAAACCGACGATTTTGGAGAAACAACAAATCTTCAGGTAAAATCAGACTCTTTTGATTTTGCGACTGTCTTATTCTCTGATTTCAAAGGATTTACGCAATTGACCGAAACACTTCCCGCAGAATCGCTTATTCAAGAGCTTGATACGTATTTCTCCGAATTTGATACTATTATAGCAAAATACAACATCGCAAAAGTAAAAACATTAGGCGACTCATATATGTGCGTCGGAGGCATTCCAAAGAATAATACAACGAATCCGATGGAAGTTGTTGCAGCTGCATTAGAAATACAATATCGTATACATGAAATGCAGAAAGACGTCTCAAGCGAAAATATCTGGGGAGTAAGAATCGGTATTCATACAGGTTCACTCATTGCAGGAATGATTGGTGGGAAACAACAAACATTCGACGTTTGGGGCGACAGCGTAAAAATAGCATCTTTAATAGAAGAAAAAGGCGAAGTCGGAAAAGTGAGCGTTTCCGAAAATACCTATTTCCTCATTCGTGAATTTTTTGATTGTGAATATGGGGGAAAAATCGTTTTGAAAAATAATGATACAAAGAGCGATATATATTATGTGACAGGTTTTAAAAATGCATATTCGGCAAAAGATTGCAAACAATTGCCGAACGATGCATTTTTTAGAAAACTTGACTTGATAAAATTTGAAGGATTGGAGCAAAAAATGTACTCGTATTTCGAGGAAAAACTGCCCAAGACGCTGTATTATCACAACATAAAACATACGATTGACGTGGTTGTGCAGGTGGAAGCAATTGGAAATGCCGAAGGAATCTCCGACACCGAAATGTACATTTTGAAAACGGCGGCATTGTTCCATGACTCAGGATTCATTTACGCGTACAAAAACCACGAGCAGGAAAGTATCGCCATTGCCCAGCGAATTTTGCCGAAAGAAGGCTATTCACAAGAGCAAATCGACCAAGTGTGCGAATTGATAAAAGCAACAATTTTAACCGAAGAACCAAAAAATCTGCTCGAATGTATCATACGTGACGCAGATTTAGATTATCTTGGTCGGGAAGATTACGTACCTGTTTCTCGTGAGCTCTACAAAGAGTTGCTTGAACATAAGCTGATAAAGAAAAATGAGTATGAATGGTGCTTAGGACAAGTAAAATTCTTGGAGGAACACAAATACTACACGTCGTATTCGCGTAGTCAACGAAATCCGGGAAAAGTTCGTCATCTTCAAAAAATACAAGAACAAATAACAAGATTTAATAACATAAATTAAAATTTAAAAATATGATAGATTGGGCAAATTTACCATTTGGGTATTTAAAGACAAAGTCGAATACCCGCTGTCTGTTTAGCAACGGCAAATGGGGAAAAATGGAAATTTCCGAGAGCGAAAACATCAATATGCACATGGCTGCTACTTGTCTTCACTACGGACAGGAATGTTTTGAAGGTTTAAAGGCATACCGTGGTAAAGACGGAAAAATCCGTGTATTCCGTTGGGAAGAAAATTCAAAACGATTGAACCGCTCGGCTGCACGTGTTGGTATGCCAGAAGTTCCAGCAGAACTTTTCAAGGAAATGTTGTTCACGTTGGTTAAAGAAAATGCTGATTTCGTGCCACCATACGGAACGGGAGCATCGTTGTACATCCGTCCGTTGATGATTGGTCTGAGTCCACGACTTGGTATCAGTGCATCGACAGAAGTTTTGCTGGTTTTGTTCTGTAGCCCTGTAGGTCCGTACTACAAAGGCGGTTTCAAACCAATCAAGGTTATTGTAGAACGTGGTTCAGACCGTGCCGCTCCACTGGGAACAGGTACAGTGAAAGTTGGTGGAAACTACGCCGCTGCGTTGAATATGTCAATTAAATCGCACGAAATGGGCTACGGCGCCGCTTTGTATTTGGATCCGAAAGAGAAAAAATACATTGACGAATGTGGTCCTGCTAACTTCTTTGCAATCAAGGGTGACAAATATATTACGCCCAAATCAACGTCAATTTTGCCTTCAATCACTAATATGAGTTTGCAGGCATTGGCTGAGAAAAAAGGTTTGACAGTGGAAAAACGTCAAATTCCATTGACGGAACTTGCTGAATGCGACGAAGCAGCAGAATGCGGAACAGCAGCAGTTATTTCGCCTATTTCGGCTGTATTCGACCCAGACGAAAACAAGACTTACACGTTTGGCGACCAAGTTAATCCAGGCAAAACCTGCGTTGACTTGTACAACACGCTTGTCGGCATTCAATATGGCGACATCGCCGACCCATTCGGTTGGATTTCGTTTGTGGAATAAAATATTTTTGTAGAGACGATGTGCACATCGTCTCTACTTTTTTAGGGAAAATGTTATCGCTCATTTCTTGGATAGATGCTGTTGTGACAATAGTTTTACTATTTGTCATTTTTTTTATTGCACACAATATCCAAGAAAAAAACATTGAACGTTTTGCGTATTACTCGCATTTCAAACGGGCTCTTTTTCTAAAAATCTTTTCTGGAATCATTTTTTGTCTTGTTTACGTGTTTTATTATGGTGGTGGCGATACCGAATATTATTACACGGGAACTCGCTGTATCCTTAGAATGGCGGGAAAAGATTTAGGAGCGTTCTTACGGTTGCTTATAGGGGAACGGACACTGGAACTGCGTTC
>JAEEQV010000169.1:0-5366 GCA_016285445.1 Bacteroidales bacterium | reverse complement strand
CTATATATAAGATTCTTTCCACTTCTCTAAAATTTTTGCTAATGTAAGGAAAAAAATCTTATCTACGATAGAATTTTCAACGTGTTTTTTACAAGATTTAAAATCTTTCGGGAAATCTCTTTTTTATGTATGCCAAAATGAACTCTAACGTCTGTGTTTCTCCTAATTTAGAGATGTCGATAGACAGGTTGTAGGTTTTTGCGTCACCCCAAATTTTGTTTGAATAAAAATTATAGTATGCCGCACGTTTCTTGTCTTCTTCGTGCATACGGACAATTGCTTCTTCTTCGGTGATTTGCATTCTCTCGCAAATGCGTTTTGCCCGTTCTTCTTCGGTAGAATGAAGGAAAATGCTGATACAGTTTGGATTGTCACGGAGAATGTAGTCGGAACAGCGACCTAAAATGACGAAGGATTTTTCTTCGGCAAGTTTTTTTATGGTGTCGGATTGCATCTTGAATAATGCATCATTCGATAATACGCTGGAACTGAATGGGTTATTGATTCCCAAGTTCTCAAACCAATGTGACGCTTGTTCCAATAGGGGAAAAGATTTTTCGTCGGAATGTTCAAAAAATTCTGGCGAAATGCCATTCTCTTTTGCCGCCAAGGTCAATAATTCCTTGTCGTAATAATCAAAATTGAGTTTTTGGGCAAGTGCCTTGCCAATGACTCTTCCGCCACTTCCAAATTGCCGTCCGATGCTGATGATGATATTTTCCATGACTTTTTATTTTTGTTTTTCTTCAAGAGAAAATGGTTTGTCCTGCAATGTCCTAAATTTCTTCATCTCTTTCGTCAATAGGAATGTGGATAATATGGTTGCCAATCCATCGGAAATTGGCATGGAAACCCACACTCCAAGTGTCCCCAAATAATTTGGTAATATGGCCAAAAGAGGTATTAAAATCAATAATTGTCGCGAAGCCGACAGCAAAACGGCTGTGGAGGCTTTTCCTATAGATTGGAAAAAGTTCGATGCAACCATTTGGAAACCGACAACGGGGAAGAGGAGTACGGTCATGCGTAATCCGATGATTGACTGACTGATAAGTTCTTCATCATCGGTAAAAATTTGCACCAATAAACGCGGAATTCCTTCGCCGATGGCAAATGCGAATCCCATGACGATTGTTGCATATATTATGGTAAGTTTCAGCACTTTTCTCACACGGGAATAGATTTGTGCTCCGTAGTTGAAACCCGCAATCGGTTGCATACCTTGGTTGAGTCCCATTACTATTGTGGCAAACAGCATGACTAATCGATTCACAATTCCGTATGCACCAACCGACATATCGCCGCCATGCTTTGCTAACTGGTTGTTAATGAGTATGATAATGATGCACGAACACGAGTGTAATGTGAATGGAGCCATTCCAATCGAGAGTATGCCGCCCGTGATTCGTTTGATAATGCGGAACGATCCACGTTTGAAATGAAGGAAATTTTCCTTGTTAGCCAAGTGAACCAACACAATAATCAATGCTACGGTTTGTGCCAATACGGTTGCCAGTGCGGCTCCACGGATTCCCCAGTTGAATACGAAAATGAAGATTGGCGCCAATGCAGCGTTAATCACGACAGTTAACAGTGTGATTCTCATCGCTTTTTGAGGATAGCCAGAGGCACGGATTTCGTTGTTCAGTCCAAGATACAAATGTGTAATGGGGTTACCCAATAAAATGATTTGCATAAAGTCTCGTGCATAGGGAATAGTGTCTTCGCTTGCTCCGAACAAGTAGAGTAGTTCGTCAATGAAATAAAGCCCAAGAAACATCAGC
Source organism: Bacteroidales bacterium (assembly GCA_016285445.1). Lineage (GTDB taxonomy): Bacteria > Bacteroidota > Bacteroidia > Bacteroidales > UBA1715 > UBA1715. The sequence goes on along the minus strand of JAEEQV010000169.1, from coordinate 3,582 downwards.
ACAAAACCAAGTATCAGGTTGAGTGACACCACGTTACCCAACACTTTTGTCGCATCGTCGTAGTCTTGTTGGCCCATCTTGATTGAGGTGAGCGTCGCTCCGCCAGCACCGACCATAGCGCCGAACGCCGCCGATAGGTTCATGATGGGCATGGTGATTGCCAAACCTGAAAGTGCCAACGCGCCTACGCCTCGTCCTATGAAAATGCTGTCGATTATATTGTAAACCGACATGGCCATCATAGCCAATATTGCCGGTCCTGAATATGCCAATAAAAGTTTTTGTAGGTTTCCTCGTCCTAAAACCGCTGGTGATGCCATACGTGGTTAATTGTTTGGATTATAAGCAGTTGTGTAACGGTTGAACGTTGCCTTGTCGTATTCCACGATGAACGATGCAGTATTGACCGTGGCTCCGTCTTTTCTGAAGAATTTGAAGTCGTTGTATAACCCGTCAATCGTGCTGTCTTGTACTAAATCGTTGATGAAATCGGCTGTCGTTGCATATTGGTTTACAATGTACAACATTTGGTCATATCCTTGGAAACTGAATTTCGTCGGCTCCGTGCCGTATTTTTCTCTATATCGTTTGATGAATTGATTTGCAAGGGGAGACGTGTAGTCAACCTCGCCACTTGTGACAAGTTTGAATTTTAGGTCATACAAGAAATCCAATTCCAGATTTTCGTAGGTTTCCCATTGTGGTAATCCCCATAACTCGATTTTGTGCGATTTTGATGCTTGATATAGTTTTGTCACGATATTGTTGGCAAATGCCTGTTGTTTCGACAAAACGACAACGATTGCATTTTCTTTCTTGCCCAATGCTCTGTCTAAGCCCGCAGTTCCTGCCGATGGGAAATAGATTTCCTCAAATGAGATATGTTTTGATTCCAAGTCGCTTTTCCGTTCATTGAACGCTGCCTTGCATAAATTCATGCTTTTTTTCTCCAACGATTCGTTGTTGTAAACTATGCACACGTGCGTGTGTTCGTTATGTTGAATGATATAGTCAACCATTGCCTTGAAGCGGAATTTTTGTGGCGTGTTCATTTGAACGACAAACGGATTCGTGGCATTGGTCTCTTCGGTAGAAAGGGGAGAAATGATAGGAATGGAATGTCGTTTCGCAAAACCAGCTACGGCAGGGAATGTCTTCGGGAAAACAGGCCCGATAATCAGATTCGTGTTCGTTTTTATCTTGCTGATATTGATTGATGTAGAGTCGTTGTTTGATTCAATCACATCTAACGTGATGTTCATTCCGCGGCTTTTCAGTGTGTCAATCGCCATAAGCACGCCTTCGTAGTATTCAAGGAATTGATATGTGTGGGTATAAATTTCCTTTGGTTTGTTAATGATGCCTTCGTCGCTCTGTTGTGTATTTTTGTCAAGGAAGAAAGGCAACATAAGACTTATGTACACATCGTTCTTTTTCACAATTGTTGTTGTGTCATTTTGTGCTATTTGTTGATTTGTCGTGTCATAAGGATTATCGTTGACAGTGGTGGTAGCATTTTGTGGAGTAATATTGTGTGGAGGGACAACCGTGCCGGAGAATGGTATGAACAATTGTTGGCCGATGGCAATTTGTCCGTTGTTGATAGCAGGATTTGCCGCAAGGATTTGTCCTGCCGACGTCTGGTAATGGCGAGCCAAGGCATAAATTGTCTCGCCTTGTTGCACGTTGTGAACGACGAACGACTGCCCGTTCTTAACGATGAGTTCTCCGTCCTTATATTGTGATTCTGCGGCAGTTTCAGCCACTACGGGAATTTTTATCTGTTGACCAATGGAAAGCGAGCGAAGGTTGTCGTTGCTCATTTGAATGTCATCGATGGAAACGCCGTAGAGTTTGCTCAAACCGTAAAAGGTTTCTTTTGCCTGTACGGTGTGAATATAGTATTGTACCGAGTTAATTGTCTGTATTTCTGTACTTTTTGTCTGTGCCGAAACGGACAAGATTCCTATGAAGAGTATCGATATGAAAGTAAAAAAACAATTACGAACCATAATTCAACATTTAACACGCAAATATATAAATTTGAATTAGTAAAACGTTTGTTTCTGTATTTGTATTATCACCAAGTTATTCACTAATTTTTTTGATAAATGTGAGTCGGCATAATATGGCGTCTCTACAAATTCCGTAATGCTGTTGGTAGAAACGATGTGTACATCCTCTCAATAATTTTTCAATGGCAACATTTCTATTTTCCGTTTTTTTTTGTGTTCTTTGTATAAAATTTAAAGAATATGATTCAATCAATGACGGGTTATGGCCGATTTGTGGCTGAACTCCCAGAAAAGAATGTTGTTATAGAAATTAAATCGCTGAACAGTAAGCAGTTAGATTTGAATTCCCGTGTTGCTTCTGTCTATCGTGACAGGGAATTGGAAATTCGAAACTATATTTCTTCGCAATTGGTTCGTGGAAAAGTTGACGTGATTGTGACTGCGGAATCCAAAGATGGTGCGGGAGAACGTAAAATTCAAGACGGTTTGGTGAAGTCGTATTATGAGAAATTTAATCAGTTGGCACGCGAACTTGGCGCTGACAATGTGCCGGCTCTTGAACTTGCATTGAAGATGCCTGATGTTTGGACGGTTGATAATCAGTCACTTGCAAGCGATGAGGAATGGAACATGGTGAAACAGACTCTTGAAAAAGCTACAAGTAATATTGTAATGTACCGTCGTCACGAAGGGGAGGCGCTTGACAAGGATTTGCGTCGGAATATCCAGATAATTTCCGATTTGTTGGCAAGCATAGAACCATTCGAAAAAGCTCGTGTAGGTAAGATTCGTGAAAAAATTGAGGCGGCGTTGCAGGAATTTATCGAATCCGATAAAATTGATAAGAATCGTCTGGAACAAGAAATGATTTTTTATTTGGAAAAACTTGACATCAACGAGGAAAAAGTTCGTCTTGCACAGCATTGCAAATATTTCATCGACACGATGGACAATGAGGAATATGCTGGTAAAAAACTGAATTTCATTGCTCAGGAAATGGGTCGTGAAATCAATACGATGGGTTCCAAATCGAACGATGCCGATATGCAAAGGATTGTCGTTCAAATGAAGGATAATCTTGAAAAAATCAAGGAACAAGTTCTTAACGTATTGTAACTATATGAAAGAGAACAAGATGATAATTCTTTCGGCACCGTCGGGGTCGGGAAAATCAACCATAATCAATTATTTGTTGCACAAAGGCTTTCCTTTGGAATTCTCGGTTTCGGCAACGACGCGAGCTCCTCGTGGCACCGAAAAAAATGGGGTGGAATACTATTTCTATACTGTTGACGAATTCAAGGAAAAAATAAAAAACGGCGATTTTGTAGAATTTGAGGAAGTGTATGAAAATAGGTTCTACGGCACGTTGAAATCCGAATGTGAGAGAATTTGGGCGAAAGGCAACGTGATAGTGTTCGATGTGGATGTTGCAGGAGGAATGCGATTGAAAAAATTGTTCGGCGACAAGGCTTTGTCACTGTTTATCCAAGCACCGTCGGTTGAAGTGCTTCGTCAGCGAGTGGAAGGAAGAAAGACTGAGTCGGCTGAAGAAATCGAAAAAAGA
>JAEEQV010000003.1:0-25598 GCA_016285445.1 Bacteroidales bacterium | reverse complement strand
CCCACAGCCATACGCAGACCTATTTCGCGTGTACGTTCCTTCACCGACACATACATAATGTTCATAATGCCTATACCACCAATAAGCAGCGATATTCCTGCGATAGCGACCAACAACGTCGTGAGGATGCTGGTTGTAGAATTTGCGGTGGAGAGAAGTTCTTCCATCGACATGATACGGAACGGATCGTTTGTGCCATCGCTTTTGTGGACTCTCCGTAAGATTTCGGTTACTTCGTCAACGGCTTGTTGAGCGACGCTTTCACTTTTTGCCGAAGCAACTATCGAATTGACATAGGTGATTGCCATAATTCGCTTTTGTACAGTTGTAAACGGAGCAATAATCACATTGTCCTGATCTTGTCCCCACGTGTTTTCGCCTTTGGATTCCAGTACGCCAATGACTTGGAACGGCGTATTTTTGAAACGGATGGTTTTTCCGATGGGATTCTCGTTGCCGAAAAGGTTTGTAACCACCGTCTGGCCTATGACAACCACTTTCGACGATTGTGCGATATGTCGTTCGGTGAACATGCTTCCTTTGCTGAGTTCCATTTTCTTGATTTCAAGATAATCGGGATATACTCCATAAATAGTTGATGGCCAGTTATTTGCTTCGTGGATTGTTTGTCCTCCACTTTGTACTATAGGTGAAACGTGGTCAACAAATTCTGCTTCTTTTTGGATTGCTTCCACGTCTTTCAACGTCATGCTTCGTTGCGAACCGTCGTCAATTCTAACGCCGCCGATACGTTCAGAGCCTGGACGGATGGTAATCATATTAGATCCCATCTGTGAGATTTGTGCCGTGATGCTCTGCTTTGAACCTTCTCCAATGGCAAGCATTGTAATTACCGAACCTACACCGATGATGATGCCCAACATTGTGAGGAATGTTCTCAATTTATTGAGAATCACTGCTTTCCATGCTACTTTTACTAAGTTCGAGAAGACCATAATAAATTAACTGACGATTATTTACTACTAATCAATATATCTTGTAATAAATCAATCAAAAATACAATATTTTTTAAAGAAAATGTAAAATCAAGAGTACATATTATAATGTATATACTTTTAGAAAAGAAGTTTTAAATCTCAATTAGTTTTATTTCCTCAAGAATTTATATTTTTGTATTCGTAGCAGAATGCAAACTTGTAACTGCTTGTGTTTAATTTTAAGAAAAAACTATGTCAATTTTCAAGGACAAAATTTTAATGATTACTGGCGGAACGGGGAGTTTCGGTAACGCAGTTCTCAACCGTTTTTTACGTACTGATATAGGTGAAATCAGAATATTTTCTCGTGACGAAAAGAAACAAGACGATATGCGTCACGAATATCAAGCGAAATATCCCGATGTAGCAAGCAAAATCAAATTTTACATTGGTGACGTTCGTAATAAGTCAACGTTGAAATACGCCACGCAAGGTGTCGATTATATTTTCCATGCGGCAGCGTTGAAACAGGTTCCATCGTGTGAGTTTTTCCCTATGGAAGCAGTTAAAACGAATGTGATTGGAACAAACAACGTGTTGGATGCTGCTATTGATGCAGGCGTGAAGTGTGTCATCTGCCTTTCGACCGATAAGGCTGCATATCCTATCAATGCAATGGGAATAACGAAGGCTATAGAAGAAAAAATTGCGGTTGCCAAAAGTCGTTATTCGGGAAATACCAAAATTTGTTGCACTCGCTATGGTAATGTTATGTGCAGTCGCGGTTCCGTGATTCCTTTGTGGATAGACCAAATCCGAAATGGAAATCCTATCACGTTGACGGAACCTAAAATGACTCGTTTTATCATGTCGCTTGAAGAAGCAGTTGATTTGGTGCTTTTTGCCTTTGAACACGGTCAAAATGGTGATATTCTTGTGCAGAAAGCTCCTGCATGTACTATTCAGACGCAAGCCGAAGCAGTGTGTGAATTGTTTGGTGGAAATAAAAATGATATTAGGGTGATCGGTATTCGTCATGGTGAAAAAATGTACGAAACGCTTTTGACCAACGAGGAATGTGCGAAAGCCGAGGATATGGGAAATTTCTATCGAGTTCCGGCCGACAACCGTACGTTGAACTACGACAAATATTTTACCGAAGGAGATGAAAAACGAGTAACGCTTACAGAGTTTAATTCTGATAATACTCGTCGATTGAATTTGGAAGAAACAAAGGCAAAAATTGCCGCCCTTGAGTATATACAAAATGAACTTAAAGGTGTTGTGAATATTGCTAAATAATTTTTTGTATGCATATTCTTATTACAGGCGCAAAAGGATTTGTAGGGAGAAACTTGTGTTGTGCTCTCAATAATATCAAAGAGGGCAAGGATCGTACGCATCAAGGTCTTACAATAGACGAAGTGTATGAATATGACTTGGATTCTACACAGGAACAACTTGATTCCTGGTGTGCGAAGGCAGATTTTGTATTCAACCTTGCAGGAGTGAATCGTCCGCAAAATCAAGATGAATTTATGAAAGGAAATTTCGGTTTTGCAAGCACGCTTCTTGACACGTTGAAAAAGCACAAAAACACGTGCCCTGTAATGCTGTCTAGTTCGCAACAGGCTTCACTTACTGGTCGCTTCGGTAATTCGGAGTATGGTCGTAGCAAGAAAGCTGGCGAAGATTTATTTTTGGATTATAGCAAAGAAACTGGAGCAAAAGTGCTTGTATATCGTTTTCCGAATTTGTTTGGAAAATGGTGCAGACCAAATTACAATAGCGCGGTTGCCACGTTTTGTAACAATATAGCCAACGATTTACCTATTCAAGTCAATGATGCGAGCGTGGAGCTTGAACTTCTTTACATTGATGATCTTGTGACAGAAATGATAGATGCCTTGCAAGGTAACGAACATCATTGTGAATTTGAAGGATTGGAGGTGATTCCTTGCGAAGGGAAATATTGTTATTGCCCTATTACACATAAAATTACGCTGGGAGAAATTGTAGATTTGCTTCATCAATTTGCGGAGCAACCCAAAACGTTGTTGATACCAGAAATACCTGCAAATAGTTTTGCGAAGAAATTATATAGCACTTATTTATCGTATCTTCCCAAGGAAAAAATTGCGTTCCCGCTCAAGATGAATAAAGATGACAGAGGTTCCTTTACGGAACTTGTGCATACGTTGAATTGTGGTCAGGTGAGTATCAATATCTCAAAACCCGGAATAACCAAAGGACAGCATTGGCACAATACAAAGTGGGAATTTTTTATTGTCGTTTCGGGGCATGGTCTTATTCAAGAACGCAAGATAGGAAGCGACGAAGTGATTGAATTTGAAGTGAATGGCGATGATATTCAGTGCATTCACATGTTGCCTGGATACACTCATAATATCATTAATCTTTCGGAAACAGAAAATTTAGTGACAGTTATGTACTGCAACGAGATTTTTGATTCCACGAGACCTGACACCTATTTTGAACCTGTAAAAAAGTAAGTTATGGAAATGAAACAACCTAAATTCGATTATTCCGACATTGCTTGGAAAGAAAATGGCAAATTGAAACTTGTGATTGTGGTCGGTACACGTCCTGAAATTATTCGCCTTGCTGCCGTCATCAACAAGTGTCGTGAATATTTTGATGTCATCCTTGCACATACAGGTCAGAACTACGATTATAACCTTAATGGTATTTTTTTCAAGGATTTGAAGCTTGCTGCCCCCGAAGTGTATATGGATGCGGTTGGTGATGACCTTGGTGCCACCTGTGGAAATATCATAAACTGTGCATATAAATTGTTTGCACAAACCAAGCCCGATGCTGTTTTAGTGCTTGGCGACACAAATTCATGTTTGAGTGTGATTGGAGCAAAACGACTTCATATACCTATTTTTCATATGGAAGCGGGAAATCGCTGCAAGGACGAATGTCTTCCCGAAGAAACCAATCGTCGAATAGTTGATATTATCAGTGATGTGAATTTGGCATATAGCGAACACGCTCGTCGGTACTTGGCTGATTGCGGTATTCCTAAGGAACGCACATACGTGACAGGTTCTCCGATGGCGGAGGTGCTTCACCAAAATTTGAAAGAAATTGAGGCCTCAAATATTTTGCAAACGTTGCAATTAAAGCCGCGTGGCTATATTCTTTTGTCGGCTCATAGAGAAGAAAATATCGATACGGAAAAGAATTTCTTGTCATTGTTTTCTGCCATCAACAAAATGGCAGAGAAATATGATATGCCAATTTTATATAGTTGTCATCCTCGTTCCCGCAAACGTCTGGAACAGAGTGGTTTCAAGCTTGACAAACGTGTGATTATGCACGAACCGTTGGGCTTTCACGATTATAACTGTCTGCAAATGCACGCTTTTTGTGTTGTTTCTGACTCAGGTACGCTACCCGAAGAATCGTCGTTCTTCTTGTCGGTTGGTCATCCCATTGCTGCCGTGTGTATAAGAACCTCCACCGAACGACCGGAAGCGTTGGATAAGGCATGTTTCATTTTGAGCGGAATCGACGAAACAGGATTATTACAGTCGGTTGACCTTGCTGTTGAAATGCTGAAAAATGGTGATTTAGGGCAACCTGTACAAGATTATGTCGATGAAAACGTCAGTACCAAGGTTGTGAAGATAATTCAAAGCTATGTAGGCGTTGTAAATAAAATGGTTTGGAGAAAGGATAAATAATTATTGATTGAAAATTTTCGTTTTTCAATTTAATTGATACATTTGTGCTAAATATAGCGCGTTATGAAACATTATTTTTCTATTATAGCATTGTTGTTGCTGTTTTTTCAGACGAGTGCACAAAGTGCGTTCGTAACGGTTGGCGGTGAGGCAACAGGTGAAGGAGGTACGGCAAGTTTCTCTGTCGGACAAGTGGTATATACATCTACGGAAGATAACCAATATACAATCTCCGAAGGAGTACAACAAGCTTATACCATAAAAGATATAACGCCCGACGCCATAAAGAACCTTGTAAACATTGAACTTGTAGCGTATCCAAACCCTACCTCCGATGTGTTACACCTTTCGGTAAAAGATGCTGCCATTGATAAATTGAGTTATTCAATCAGCGATGTGAAAGGTCGTTTGCAAGAAACAGGCACAATATTGGGAGCAGAATCAACTCTTCAATTCTCCCAATACCTTGCTGGTGTTTACTTTGTCGAGGTAAAAAAAGATGGAAAATTGGTAAAACGATTTGAAATCTTAAAGAACTAATACACATACTATTTTTATAATTTTCATAGAGGTGTTGTATTCAAAAGAATACAACACCTCATTTTTTTTATTTGTACTTAATTCATTTGAGAAAAATACTATCTTTGTAAAAAACTGAAGATGAAATTGAAAAGTAGTTTTTCTATACAAATTTTTAGTAGAATATGCTTTATATTCTTGGTATTCTTCGCTTTGTGTCCTAATTACATTTTTGCACAAGACTACGATTTTTCAGCAAGTGAAGTAAGTGGCTGTTCTCCTTTGAAAGTTATCTTCAAGAACTTGACACAGGAGTCGATTATCAACGACTACACGTATGAATGGACCGTGGAACAAGGGAAATATTCCACACAACCCGACAGCGTTCAAAATACCTATATCAATCCAGGAACATACACTGTGACAATGAAAGTGTTCGACAAGAGTAAAAAACTTGTTGAAACGGTCTCCAAAGAAAATTATATCACCGTATTTCGCGACCCCGACGTAGTCATCGCAAGCGACAAGCCTTCGACTTGCGAAAACAAGCCATTTCAATTTTCTATCGAATCTATTGATTCAGACGCTGAGATTGTTTCCTACACGTGGATTATGTCAGATGGTTCAAGTTATCTGATTGACACTATTCCACCCCACATATTCGGTTTTGCTGGCGATTTCAATGTTTTTCTTTCCATCACCAATGCTAACGGTTGCTCCAACCGCGAACGAAAATCCATCACGGTGACCACGTTCAACGACTATCCAGCAGTTTCGTTCATGGCAAGCAAGACGCGTTCGTGCGATCCACAACTCACGGTAACGTTTACTAACCAAACCGAAAACGATGAAAACATTACCTCATACCATTGGAATTTTGGCGATGGAAGCGAATATGACGGAAAAACACCGCCAAGCCACACCTACAACGGATTTGGCAATTATACTCCAATGCTCACAGCAACGGCAAAGTCAGAATGTACCTCAACATCGGCACGACGTATTCAACTTATTGACTACAAACCGGCAATCTCCATCACCGACAAATCGCCCGAAGTAACCTTCGACGTGGCAAATTACAACACATATATGGAACAAGACTCGCTCAGCACGTGTCCGTGCAAGAATCATGGTCCGAAACAAATTGATTACAAGGTAATTACCGACGCAAACAAAGCGTGCATAGGTCCCATCACGTTCACCGACTCCACACTGAGCAACGACAACATTTCGTGGGAATGGACATTAAAGAAAAAAGATCCTGTAACACAGCAACTTACCGAAATTGCGACATCAAAGAGCAAATCATTCACAGAAGATATTACCGAAAGTGGAACATACGTTGTGACAATGAAGACAAGCAATGGTGTATGTACGGGAGAAAAGACCAGAACGTTCACTGTTGAAGAACCTCTTGACATCACCGTAAAACCAGAAACTGGCTTCTATTGCGACAATCCAGCAAAAGTGGAATATTCCGCCACCAGCAACATTCCAGGGACTAATTTCCTTTGGTATTTCCAAAATAGCAAAACGCTTTATTTAGGTGACACCTACACGGCAACCTACGCCCAAGAAGGTTCATATCAAAGTAAACTATATGCTATTTCACCAAACTCGTGCAAATATTCTCAGGTGACCTCAAAAAATATTGAAGTCGCACGGCCACAATTGGCTGATCAATCATACAGCGACATATATACTCGTGGTCACTTTTATAACAGAAAACCCAAAAGCGGCTGCAAACCACTTGAAGTTGATTTTGATGTTTTTTATTGGTATCACACTGACCAAGATTCTATAAAATCCATCACGTGGTATTTTGATGATAAAAATCAATCAACATTTGAGACGACTTACGACCACAAAATAAAAGATGGTCGCAACTTTGCTAATTTCACCTATGTTGATACTGGCGTATATGCTCCAAGAGTATTTCTACAAACTTATAAAGGATGTTCCGACGCCATAGATGAACTTACAGCAACTCTAAACCCAATTACGGTGGGCGACATACCCGACATTACCATTTCATACGACAAAACAGAAATGTGTGCCGATGACGAACTCGAAATAAAAATCTCATTTAACGACGAAGCGGAACGATATTTATCACAATTCGACACTGTAAGCATAACATTTACTACTGATAACAGTCTCTATTATAGAAAGACCGTAGAACGAAGTCCTATTGAAGAATCCATTAAAGTTCGGTTCGACGACACAATTGGTATTCATACTTCAAGCTATATGGTCTCTGACAACGGTTGCCGTATCAATGTAAACGACGGACATCAAGTAATGATAAACGGACCTCTTATATCAATGGGACTTTCAGAAACCGATTGCGACAATCCATATAACTATGACGCTTTTTTCTGGAAAAAAATGGGAGCGACTTCGTGGGATTGGGTCATAAAGACAAAAACAGATTCCATAAAAATCGCAGAAAATATAGACACTGTCCATATTGATTTTAGAGATTATGGCGGCCGTGGGAAATATACCATTGCGGTTTATGCCAGAAACAACGATGCCGGATGCGAAATGGTCGATAGTATGCAGTTGCAAGTAACCGAAATCATTGGCGAATTTGATATGAAACACGACACATATTGTCTTAACTCCACCGTTGATTTTGTCCTAAATACCGATATGGGACAAGACATTAGCCAATGGAAATGGTTTTACAATTGGAACGACTCGACGGCATCGGCAGTTTTTGCAACCAGAGTTGGCGGTGGAATTGAACGACATGACCAACCATATTCTACGACCGAAATTGACGAATGTGGAAATATCTATACCGTAGAACATTGGCCTCCACCAAGCATGTACTACAAAATCGATACAACCAACATTACACACATCTCGGTTGTGACAAGCGACATTCATGGGTGCACTGATACAATAAGGAAACCCATACAAATCGTCGCTCCCAAGGCTGACTTCACGTGCGACGTGCCATCGGACTGTCTTCCCTATTTGGCGACATTCTCCGAAATAAACGCCACTCCTACTGCTATTAAACAACGCAAATGGTACATTGATGGCAAACTTATCGACAACACTAACTTGACAGAAGTTTCGGACTCCATCAAGACGCAAGGTTATAAGACAGTGATGCTCATCGTGGAAGATGATTTTGGATGTCGCGACACGGCAACGAAAATCAACTATATCAAACCCGTGGTTCCAAACACGTCGTTCCGAGTTGATCATCCAAAATTATGCCTTGGATTCGACGCCACATTCACTCGAAATCTCAATATTTTTGGTTACGAAGACAATCTTACTCGCTATTCGTGGGATTTTGGAGACAATACGATTATTTCAGAAAACGGAAATTTATCAGAAATAACCACGCACTCTTACTCAAAGGCCAAAAACATTCCTTATCAAATCAAACTCGTTGCATACTGTGACAGCCCCGAAGGGAACGAATGCGTTGATAGCAGCACGCAAGAAATTGATATAAAAGATGTTGGTGCCAAAATTAAAATTAAAGATGCCGACAAATGCAAAGAACCCGGACAAAAATATATTGTGTACATTGATAATAGTATTTACAACAATTATATAAGATCATTTGCTTGGTGGAAAAATGACGGCGGCGATTCCATTTACGTCAGCAATAAACGGAGTATTCAAGTTGTTACGTTCGACAATTACGGCGACCAATCACTGTGGCTCAATACAAAAAGTGAATATTGGGGCTGCGAAGACACCACCTATACCATTCCTGTCCACGTTCCTGGCTACGAAGCAAGCCTCATGGCCGACAAAAACGAAGTCTGCATCCACGAAGATGTCACATTCTCCGTTTTTGACACATTAAATCTATATCGCTACGACTGCTATTGGGAATTTGGCGACGGTGTTTCTGTTGAATTTACTGATACGAGCATTCAGCACCAATACACGGCATTGTCAGGAAATGATGACAATATTTATAAGGCACAATTTTTCGTTGACGCCCCGGGGTGCAAGACGCGTGACATCTCCGTCACAATAAAGACTTTCCCCGTGATCGCAATGTTTACTCGTGGCTTGGAAGATCTTGACACCATTGCCTGTGCCCCCTACTCAGTTACACTCCATAACACATCTGTCGCAAGTAGCGATGCAACTTATTTATGGGATTTGGGCAATGGAAAAACCTCAACAGAAAAGAATCCTACCATAACAATTGAAAATCCCAATACGGTGATTCCTGTTTCTTTATCGCTCACCTCACATATTTGCAACGACAAGCTTCAAAAAAATGTCCAATCCTACCCTATTCCTGACGTTACATTTGCTTTAGATACAGCAATTTGCGTAGGTGAAACTATTTCTGCCACAGCAACTGGAGACTTTACATCAATTCTTTGGAAACCCGTAGAATTGTTTACCAATTCAAAGAATGCAAAAACCGATATTCACATATCACGCTCGCAAGACATATTTGTAGAAACGAATAACGAATACAATTGTAACAGGATTGACACTATCCCCATCTTTGTTCAGCAAAAACCATATTACATAGGTGCACCTGATTTTGAGATAGTCTATTATTCCGCCGACGGAAGCCCTGTTGTGGGAAATGCGCGCACATACACGCTCATTGCGGGTGAGAGTTACAATGTGAATACCAAAGTGATTCCTGGTGTTTCGTACACATGGGTTCCTTCTTCGTTCCTTTCTTGCTCCGATTGTCCAAGTCCCGACATTGACCTTCAATGTGGTGACGGAGCATTATATGATTGTATGGATTTCCCTGAATCGCTTGACTATACTATTTATATGGAAGACTCGCTTGGTTGTTTCACCAACGATACGACCATACATTTCAATGTCGGATTTGACTCGAAGATTGCATTGCCAGAGGCATTTACCCCTAACGGTGACGGAATCAACGATATGGCATACGTGCAAGGATGGGGAATCAAAGAGTTTCTTGAAGTGAAAATCTACAACCGTTGGGGACAAGTAGTATTTGAAAGCGACAATATGGCTATTGGCTGGGATGGCACATTCAAAGGCGAACCACAAGGCATGGATACCTATTCCTACAAAATAAAAGCAATCAGTATCAGAAACGAAGAAATGTTTGAAAAAGGATACATCACATTGATACGATAACTCAATATAGTTACCATACAGATTAAGGTTTTATTATTCAATTCTTACCGAGAAGAATATGGTGTTTTTCCTCTAACTCTTGATTTTCTCCGCCAATGTTTGCAAATCTTCGGAATCGGGTTTGATTTTGAGGGCCTGTTGTATAAGATCCATTGCCTCTTTTTGCTGCCCGAGTTCTATATAGATATCTGCCAAATTGCGTAACGAATGAAGGAACGCCGGGTCTAACTTCAATGTTTTCTGATAATACTCAATGGCATGTTCATTGTCGTTCAGCAATTTGTAACAAACGGCAGTGTTGTGATTTACCATCACATTCTGGGGATTAACCTCCAATGCCTTCAAATAAAATTCAATGGCTTGGTCGTATTTTTCTTGTATTCTGTAACAATCCGCCAAACAAAATAGTGCCTCTTCGCTTTCGGGTCTGATTTTCAGCGCCGAGGAGAACGCATCAATAGCTTTTTCTATCTCGTTACATTCGGAATAGTTTACGCCTAACGCAAACGACAATTTGAATTCCTTTCCGCTGATTTCCTGATGTTTTAGCAGGCAGGCGATAGCCTCGGTGTACATTTTTAGGGCGTGGAACGACACACTTAGTCCGTATAGGGCCTTTTCGGAGTTTGGTTTTATCTCCAGTGCCTTGATAAACGATGTGATGGCTTTCTCGTGATTTTCCTGCAACCCGTAGGCCGTACCTTGATAGTGCCACGCAATGTGCCAATCGGGATACTCGGCAACCACCTCGTTTGCCAAATCCAACAACTTTTGGTACTCTCGTTTTTTTGCGAGCTCAATCAGTAATCGCTCGTACGTACTTTTATCCATAATTATTTCACCGTAGATGTTTTAGCACGATTGTCAACTTTTACTTTTTTCACACGTCCTTTTTTGTATTTTGCATAATAAAGCAAGTCGCCTTGTACCGAATATGCCTTGTAGTTGCCGTGACGTTCGCCAGCTTTGTACGATTCTTCTTCTTTTATAGGTCCTTCCTTGTAACGAATTATCCATTTCCCTTCGGGACGTTCGCCTTTGAAATTTATGTCGCGCTCGCACACGCCTGATTCATTATAATATTGCCAATGACCTGTCATTTTTCCATTATCATATTGACCGGCAATATTGAGTTTTCCGTTAAGGAAATATGTTTTCGACGAGCCGTGCAACTGACCGTTTGCATAATTTTTCTCTGCTTGAACCAGACCTTTTTCGTTCCAATATGTTGCCATACCGTGATTTACGCCGTTTTTGTATTCAACTTTATATTTCATCTGGTCAGGATTTTCTTCGTACCAACCTGTCCATGTGCCTGTCATCAAACCTTTGTCGAAATAGCCTATGGTCATTGTTCTTCCATTTTCGAACCACTGGGTGAATTCACCTTGTTCAAGGTTGTTCTCAAAATTTCCTTCGTGTTCTTTCTGACCGTTCTCGTAGTAGAATGTCCACGTACCAGTCTTCATATCATTTTGATAATCACCTTCTTTCCAGGTTGAGCCATCGGCGTAGTACCACATCCAATGACCTGTTTTCTTACCTTCAGAGAATTTTCCCGTATTGCCGACTTTTCCGTTGTCGTGACGATAATAGGTCCATGTACCGTCTTGCAAATCGTTCACAAAGCCACCTTCCATATCAATTTTCCCGTCTGCAAGCCACCACTGTGCCAATCCGTTTTTAAGATTGTTCTTATATGTTATTGATGACAACAAATGTTCTCCATCTTCAGTCCAGACTTTTTGCACACCGTCAAGATTCCCTTCTTCGTAGTGATTTTCTCTGATTACTTTTCCGTTTTGATTCCAAACAGTCCAATCGCCGTGTTTTTTATTGTTGCGATAAAACCCCTTTTGTTGCGGTTTTCCGTTTTCAAAATAACTTTCATACGTGCAGTCGGTCATGCTGATTTTTTCTTTTACGTTGCCATTGCCGTAATATTCAATCCAGTTGCCAACTTTTTCACCTTGTCGATAGCATCCTTTCGACTTAACTTTGTTATTCTCGAAATACGAAATCCATTCGCCTTCGCGATAGCCATCCTTAATGTTTCCTTGCATTTTCACACTGCCGTTTCCCCATGTCTCCTGATAATTACCGTTTCCATTTGCTACAGTGCAACCGCCACGTATGTAACATTGATTCCAAACGAGCATCGTGTCGTTTTTGTAATATAGTTCTTTTTTCAAAATTCCTTGTGGATAGTAATATTTCCACGAAGAATCCTGTTTATTGCGTTTATAGTAACCTTCGACCATTTTTTTGCCCTCGTCGTTCCATTCGGTGTAAGGTCCCCATAGCTCGTTAAGAACGTATGTAGCTTCCTGAATTTTTACCCCGTTTTTAAATATGATGTTTTTGCCATTGAGACGACCACGCAAGAAATTTGATTCTTGCACCTTGTTACCAAGCGAGTCCCAATAAGTCCATAAACCTTGCTCAGTACCATCAATCCAGGAACCTTGGCATTTTATCTTGCCGTTTTTCCAATAATACGTGGAATCTTGTGCGAACATTTGAGCAGCACAAAACAAAAGTGTGGCTGCAAGTAGGGCGATTCTTTTCATATCCGTCTGTTTAAAGTCCTAAATATCAATATATTATATTTTATAATACACCTTTTAAAAACTTTCACAAAGTAGTCAAGTTTTTTCAATTTTTTGACAGAATGTATATGAAGTTCTTAACACGAAATGAAACGTTTTTATAATCGTGAAAAAAACAAAAGAATATTTGTTTTTCAACGTATTACCCAATCATATACGCGCCTTGTTTACGACAACATATTATTTGTTACTATGTTTGAATTTTGTAAAAAAAAGACAAACCAATCTGTATCGTGAAAGATTTTGGTTGATTCGGTTGCATTTAGGTTCTGTTTAATATATATTTGCAACCAAAATAATGTAATTATGGCACAAACAGCTTTTACCGTAAGAATGGATAGCGAGGTGAAGAAAAACTTTGACTATCTCTGTTCTGAATTTGGAATGTCAACCACCACAGCCATTAACATTTTCGCTAAAATGGTAATTCGGAAACGGAAAATACCGTTTGAAATTGAATTAGACAACGAACAAGAAATCCTTCGACAAGGGCGTAAGGCATTTTTAGCACTCCGTGAAGAAGCACAAAAAAGTGGCATGCACCTGACGTTGGACGATATAAATAACGAAATTAAACTTGCAAGAGAAGGCAAATGACGTATTGTTTCTTGCTTCCACCTCGCAATAAATCACCTTTACAACATCGTTGTAAAACTGAAAAACATCTTTTTCCGTCATTTCTTATTTCAATATTGCGTCGATTTCTGAATTGATTTCTTGTGAGGAAAGCAAACTGTTGCGTAACACGTTTCCTCTGCCTATTGTGGGAAATTCAGAAAGAAAGGTGAATCTTTTTTTCTTTTTATGTTCAATGAATTCTCGAAATTTCTCTGGAAAAAAATCTCTTAATTGTGCCGAAGTCAACCCCGTTACGACTTCTATGTGCTTTACATTTTCTTTTGATAACATAGTGTATTCTTTTTTACAAAAATAAAGTTTTTCGCTTTATGTGAAATAGTTTTGTAAAAAAAAAGGCAAACCTTTTGGGGAATGCCGTTGATTCATCTTTTTAAGCAATCTGTTTTTTGAATTCTGCAAGGTTTAGAATCTTAAAAGGAGTCGCAAATTCCACATTTCTTACATCTTTATCGCCAGAAACCAAATATTTTGCCGAAGATTGAAAGGCAAGGTCAAATAAATAGTTGTCTTTTTTATCACGACAAGCCTCGAAAAATTTTTCTACGATAATATATTCAGTTATCGATACATAAAAATTCATATAATCCTCGATTGGCAAGTTCAAATATTTTCGGAATTTTCTTCTTGACAGGACCTTGTACAATTCGTTTGTCAATTCTGCGCAACGAAAGAAATTGACATCTTTATCGACAATTAGATCTATCAGTTCACCAAATTTTCCTTTTATAAAATAAGACACCCAAATGTTTGTATCAAAAACTGTTCTATTTTGCATGTCTTACTTTCCTTACTTCGTTAACAATCTCTTTCATTGAAACTGTGTTTTTCTCAACGGACTGTCCCAATCGTTCCGCCTCGTTTCTCAAAACAAGTAACGATAATTGTTTTTCCAGTTCGCTTTGTTGTAAAGAAGGAAGTTTGTTTACAAGCGCTGCGATTCTTTGTTCGGTTGAATGTGTAATTGCTGTTGTCATAATCTTAACTCTTTTTCGCAAATATACACTATTTGTGAAAAACGCTGCCCGTTGCTCAGATAAAAATATATTTCACTCGTAAAGACAAAAAAACGGCAAACCTTTGGGGGATTGCCGTTGAAAAATAATTCTATTTTTTCGGTAGCGTCAATATTTTGTTCCTTGATAAAACCATTTAATATTATAACGCCATTCATCTTCTGATAACGGAAAATTGTCAACAAAACCAATACGATATCCGATTGTGTTACCTAAGAAAACGATTGATACATCTTGTTTCTCAGAATCAAATGGGAGTCCATATAGTTGACTTTCACATTCTTCACTATATTGTTTATCTATAACTCCCACTGCACCAATAACCCCCTCGTCATTTATCTTTTCTGTTAATCTTGCTGTAAAAACGAAAAACTCCTCGCCATCCTCCGTTTGATATACGTCTATAGATTTGTTGTCTTTCTTGTTTTTACGAATGCGTACTTTATAATTATTATATATATTACCATCTTCTTCGTTTGTTTCCGTCAGCAGATAATATATTCCAAAATCGCCAGAATAAAGTCCAACAAAAGATTCTCTTATGTCCGTTTCTTGTGGCTGTGGATCCTCTGTTTTATCTTTACCACATGCACACATACCAATAGCAGCAACAAGGCATAAAGCCCAAAATTTAATGTTCTTCATTGTATTTGTATTGTCTATTTTAATATTCAATAATAAATTTCTCAATCGTCCTATCTCCATCATGTTGGTTTGCTTCCATTGTAAAAGCAACAAGCCGTCCTTGTTCATCTATTTCTACATCCTTAAAATAATACTCAAGCCAAGCATTAATATAACTCGGTATATTTTTACTTATATTTAATAGATAATCTTTTGAATAATAATAAGGGAAATTGTATTCTCCATAGCTACCAAATAAAAACATAGCCCAATCAATATTTGTTTTATTCTCAATATCAGAATATTTTATTTCGTATTCCTTCTCATGCGGATCATACTTATAGAAATAGTTCTTTATTTCTGTTAGATTGCCTTTTGACCATGTATAAGTATTATAACCTTCCTTATCATACTCTTCCTCTATAGGATAGTTACATCTTACCACATAATTATCTTCTGAAAACTTATGCTTTGCCAAATACAAATCCGAGATTTCACCAATTTCTGTTTCCGTGCCTTCTATATCAGAGTATGTATAATTCACAGAAACAAGTTTCTCATTTTTATAGGTAAACTGCATTTTGTTAGTATAAGACCATTGATTATAAACAAACACAACATCTCCTTCTACATATTCTTCTGTATGAGTTTTGGTAACTCCTTTAACAATAAAAATTTCATCTTGTTTTGGCTGTGGATCCTCTGTTTTATCTTTACCACATGCACACATACCGAATATCGCTACTATAGCGATACTCAATAAATACAATACTTTTTTCATAATACTAAAATTTAATTATTTTTATTTTGAAATATCTACTAACAATCTTTCTGCATCATCATTTAAAGAAGTATTTTTTTCTATTTCGCCCATACAATTGTCACAAAGAGGCAACAAATACTTGTTATGAGAAACATCTTCTAATGTAATACACTTCATCTGTGAGAATTTAAACTCTCTTTTACAAAGAGGGCAACTCCAGTCTAAATCAAGACTTGGTGTCCCAGGAATAGGGTATTTTACTTCTTTAGGTATAGGAATACTATTTACAGACCAATACTTAAAAAAGATTTCAACATCATTAACTGACATTTCTTTTGATTTTATTAGTTTTAGTATTTTCATAAATACCTCCTTTTTAAATAAGACAATAGTTTGAAGCAAATATTTCTTTACAAAAAAGAAATAATTTTTTGACAAATATATAATTTATTTTACAACTGCAAAAAATATAGTCAAAATTTCATAGTTTTTGTTGCATACTATTCATAATAGTTTTAGAAATTGGATATTATGAATATAGAAGAATTACACATTGGCGACTGGATTCGCAAAATAGCAACAGAACAAGATGTTTCGGTTTCTGAATTAGCAAGAAGAATTGGAATGTCACGTCAAAATCTTGCCAACAAACTCAAAAATGATTCGTGGGACGTGAAAGAATTATTTGCGGTTTCCCAAGAGTTGCAATACAATTTCTTTTCTCCATTCGTAACCGCAGACGAAAAGCCCCAAGCAAAGAAATTCGTCCTTCAACTCGAAGTTGACGAAAACAAAATCCCCGAAATCCTCCGCATTATAGGCAATTCCAACTTGACAAAGTTGGTGAAATAATCAATCGTTTTTTTTCAAGTTTCTCCTTATTAGTGGCGTATCGGAAATGGAAAATACCGACGTACAGAGATAGCATATTAGTACCGAAATGCAAAATCCCACGATAGCCCCGACGTATGTGTCGATAAAGAAATGTTGCAATAAATATATTCTTGAAAATCCCGCTCCGAAAGCAATGACAAAACACACAATCTGCACCCATTTTCGTCGAGTAAACGAGGCAAAGAGCGTCATTGTCGCAAATGCCGTCATTGTGTGTCCCGAAGGAAACGAGAAATATTCTTTATAAATGGAGATGTCCTGTAAGATATGTGAATACGAATCCAGCGGCAAAAACATTGTCGGACGAGGGACATTGCCGAAAATATGGTCTTTCAGAATCATTGTAATCACACCGCAAAGCAGTCCCGAAAAAATGAACATAAGCGTTTTTTGTTTGGAAATGAAGAGCATAACGACAATAATTCCTAAGAACAGCCAACCCTCAAATGCCTGTGAATACACTATGAAAACGGGGTCAAGCGTGTAGTTTGCAATGTTGTCGTTCACGAGAATGTTCATATCGGCTTTCTCCCACAAAATCAACGGATATATGCCGAACAATACCAACGCATAAAAGAGATAACTGAAATAGTTTTTCGTAAGAATCTCTCGTATCGTTTGTATTGAGTTATTCATAAATGGTGTTATTTGTTATGAATTACTATGATATTATATAATGTATCTCGTTCTACTGGTATTTTTCCACTATCTTTTATGAGTGTTATCATTTCTTCTTGGGTAATTATTGGTGCTTTTTCCACGGAGCCAGCCATAGAATAGATTTTTGTGGAATCGTTGATTGTGCCGTCGAAATCGTCAACACCATAATCGAGCGTAATTTGGGAGAAATCTTTTCCCAACATTGGCCAGTACACCTTGAGGTGTGGTATGTTGTCTAAAAACAATCGTGTTATGGAGAAATTCTTCAGGTCTTCGGTCCACGGCAATTCGCGCTCAATACCGAGCACGTTGTTTTCTTTCTTGTATTTCAATGGAATAAACGCGTTGAAACCGTGCGTCTCGTCTTGCAATGAGCGAAGTCGGTTCAGGTGGTCTATACGGTGGACGTAGGTTTCTTTGTGACCGTACAAGATTGTTGCATTGGTTTCTATTCCAAGTTGGTGGGCCTGTTTATGAATGGCAAGCCAATCGTTACTTTTCGTTTTTGAAGGACAGATTTCCTCGCGAAGTTTTTCGTCGAAGATTTCGGCACCGCCACCGGGCATTGCATCCAAACCGCTTTGTTTCAGCTTGGTCAGAACCTCGCCTATGCTCATCGTGTTAAGTTTTGCCATATACTCAATTTCAACGGCGGTGAACGCCTTGATATAAACGTGTGGCAAGATTTGTTTCACAAGACGTAGCAAGTCGCAATAGTAGTCTATGGTGCGAGAAGGGTGGCAACCACCAACAATATGCACTTCGGTCAGCGCATCGGCAGGAATGGTCTTTAATTTTGCTGCAATTTCATCAATGCTGTATTCCCAACTTTCTTTGTCGTCTTTCTCACGGTAGTATGAGCAGAATTTGCATTTGTGTATGCACACGTTTGACGGCTCAATGTGGATATTTTTATTGAAAAAGACTTGATTGCCGAATTTCTTGGTTTTCACATAGTTAGCCAACATGCCCACAAAATTCAGGTCTGCTTTTTCGTAGAGCACCAACGCATCGTCGCACGAAATTCGCTCGCCGTGCAGAATCTTTTCGGCAATTTCCTGTAACTGCTTGCTGACAGACGATTTTACCAATAGAGACGCAATTAATTGTGTCTCTACGTTTAATGAATTATTTGTATCGTTAGAAATCATTTCAAAATCCATTCTAAACTTCCGAAACAAAGATACGGAAACTGTTGAATAATATTATAAATAATGTACAAGGAGAATTTCAAGAATCTACTTGTCATCCTGCAGATAGCCAAACTGACGCAAGTCGCGCACATTGTTTCGCCAATCTTTTTCAACCTTCACAAACAAATCAAGATAAATGCTTTTGCCTACGAAAGTTTCAATGTCTTTTCGGGCTTCCACTCCCAAACGCTTAATACCAGCCCCCTGCTTGCCAATTATGATACCCTTCTGAGAATCACGTGCAACGTTAATGACTGCACGAATATGCACATTCTTCGGAGCTTCCTCATATTGCTCCACAACGACTTCGCACGAATATGGAATCTCTTTGCTATATAATTTCAAAATCTTCTCGCGAATGATTTCCGAGACAAAAAAACGCATCGGCTTGTCGGTCAACGCATCTTGGTCGTAATATGGCTCGCCTTCGGGCAACAGCGCCACAATGCGCTTCATTATGTAGTCAACATTGAATTTATTGAGAGCCGAACACGGGATTATCTCTGCTTTGGGTAATAATTGTTCCCAATATTCCACAAGTTTCACAAGTTTTTCCTGGTCTATCAAGTCTATCTTATTGATTACCAACAAGACAGGAATGTGATCCATTTTTTTGACCTTTTCAAGAAAATCGGCATTTTTCTCGGCAGTTTCCTCTGTATCAGTTATATACAACATCACATCGGCATCAACCAAAGCCGATTCCGAAAATTTCAGCATTGATTCTTGCAACTTATACGCTGGTTTCAGCACGCCCGGAGTGTCGGAAAACACGATCTGATGGTCTTCGCCATTCACAATTCCCAAAATACGATGCCGTGTCGTTTGTGATTTCGCCGTAACAATCGACAAGCGCTCCCCTACAAGTTCGTTCATCAATGTAGATTTGCCTACATTGGGGTTTCCGACAATATTTACAAATCCCGATTTAAATGCCATTATGCGTAAGCTCCCCGTTTCAAAATTGCAACCTCTTTTTGTGTCAAATAACGCCAGTGACCACGTGGCAAGTCTTTCTTCGTCAATCCTGCGAAATATACTCGGTCAAGTTTTTCAACTTGATAGCCAAATTTCTCAAAAATACGACGAACAACGTGATACAAACCAGAGTGAATCTGAATACCCAACTGATTTTTCTCACCGTCAACGTATTGTAAATCATCTATCTCGACAAACCCACCTTTGATTTCGCTTCCATCTTCGTTGGTAATCGGATCTAATTCAACGCCTTCCTTAATTGCATCAAAATCGACAGGCGACAAATTTTTGTTCAAGAACACGTGATAGATTTTCATCTTATTATAACGAGGATGCGTCAGTCTGTCAATCAAATCACCATCGTTGGTAAGCAACATCACGCCTGTGGTATCACGGTCAAGACGACCGACATTCTTAACCTCAACGTCAGTCTTTATATAGTCGAAAATCGTTTTTCTTCCCAAATCGTCAGACTTAGTAGAAATGCAGTTTTTCGGTTTATTGAAGACAATATACACACGTCTTTGCGACGTCAGTTTTTTTCCATCAAGACAAACCTCATCGCCAGGGAACACCTTGGTTGAAAAGTCTGTAACAACTTCACCGTTCAGCGTAATTTTTCCCGCCGCAATAAAATCGTCAGCTGCACGACGCGAACAAACGCCCGCATTCGAAATAAAACGGTTCAAACGATACCCCTCGGCCTCCGTTGCAGGACGATTTACCTCAACAGGTTCTTCCTGCGGAACACTATCCATGATCACCACATCATCGTCGTTCCACTCATCGTCAAAATTACGTTTAATCAGATTCGTGTCGATTGACGTGTAGTCAACGGGACGTTCATACGATTTCTGGAATCTATTATTTGGTCGATATTGATTAAAGCGACGTGGCTTGAATTCGCGTCTTTCAGAATTTTCCCCATCAAAACTGCGAAATGGCTTACGTTCTCCGTCAAAGCGGCGTGGACGTTCGTCATCGTTGAACTTACGATACGGTCTGTCATTGAAGCGACGAGGTTTGAATTCCCGCTGCTCCGAATTTTCTCCATCAAAACTGCGAAACGGTTTGCGCTCTCCGTCAAAACGACGTGGCCGCTCGTCATCGTTGAATCTACGATACGGTCTATCATTGAAACGACGTGGTTTGAATTCCCGTCGTTCTGAATTTTCCCCATCAAAGTTACGGAATGGCTTGCGTTCTCCATTCTCAAAGCGACGAGGACGTTCGAAATCAGAATTTTCACGGAACGGTTTTCTGTCTCCGTGAAACGAATGTCCTCTTGAATTCCAATCTCTCCGTGGTTTACCATCACCTCTTCCACCAAAAGGTTTGCGTTCTCCACGCGATTCGAATTGATTTTCGTTGTTCTCCATACCAAACATTTTTTAGCCCGCAAAGATATAAAAAAAGCTGAATAAGCCCACTGCCATTCAATAATTTATGCTAATGATTTTGTATATCATCTCATAAAATAAAAAGTTCACTAAAAAAACTCACTTTCTACTACGAAAATTGCAAAAAAATCCGTTGCTTTGTACTGCAAAATCGAAAAAACGTAAATTGTTCGATTGCAGATGTTTAACTAAATAAAAATTGTATGGCTAATTATTTTAATGAAATTCCATTCCGCATTAAATTGGCAGAACTTGGAAAATGCGACTTTATGGACCGTTCGGAATTTGTAAACGGTTGTAACTATCTTAAAGGTAAAAAAGTTGTGATTTTAGGTTGCGGTGCTCAAGGTTTCAACCAAGGTTTGAACATGAGAGACAGCGGTTTGGACGTTTCGTATGCATTGCGTCAGGAAGCTATTGACCAAAAACGTCAATCGTGGAAAAACGCCACTGAAGCAGGTTTCAAAGTTGGCACGTTCGAAGAATTGATTCCAACTGCTGATTTAGTTCTTAACTTAACTCCAGACAAACAACACACTCCTGTTTTGAAAAAAGCGCTTCCTTTGATGAAAAAAGGTGCTTGTCTTTCATACTCTCACGGTTTCAACATCGTTGAGGAAGGTACTCAAATCAGAAAAGACATCACAGTAATCATGGTTGCTCCAAAGTGTCCTGGAACAGAAGTTCGTGCTGAATATGTTCGTGGTTTCGGTGTTCCTTGCTTACTTGCTGTTCACCGCGAAAACGATCCTAATGGCGACGGTATGGAAATCGCTAAGGCATATGTTTCTGCTATCGGTGGCGACCGCGCCGGTGTTCTTTCTTCATCATTCGTTGCTGAAGTGAAATCTGACCTTATGGGTGAACAAACTATCCTTTGCGGTATGTTGCAGACAGGTTCTCTTCTTTGTTTCGACAAAATGGTTGAAAAAGGCATCAACCCAGGCTGGGCTGCAAAATTCATCCAATATGGTTGGGAAACTATCACCGAAGCATTGAAAATCGGCGGTATCACCAATATGATGGACCGTCTTTCAAATCCTGCAAAATTGAAAGCATTCTATCTTGCTGAAGAAATGAAGGAAATTATGCGTCCTTTGTACCGTAAACACATGGCTGACATCATTTCTGGCGAATTCTCAAAGACAATGATGGAAGACTGGGCTAACAACGACGTGAAATTGTTGACTTGGAGAAAAGCAACTGGCGAAACTGCCTTTGAAAAAACTCCAATTTCAAACGACGAAATCAAAGAACAAGAATATTTCGACAAAGGTACGTTGATGGTTGCCATGGTTAAGGCTGGCGTTGAATTGGCATTCGAATCAATGACTGAATCTGGTATCAAACCTGAATCAGCATACTACGAATCACTTCACGAAGTGCCTCTAATCGCCAACACAATTGCACGTAAGAAATTGTACGAAATGAACAAGGTGATTTCCGATACTGCAGAATACGGTTGCTACTTGTTCGACAACGCTTGCCGTCCTTTGTTGAAGGATTTCATGAGCAAAATCGACACTGACGTTATCGGTAAGAACTACAACGATGGCAAAGATGCTCACGTTGACAACATGGAATTGGTTCGCGTAAACGCTGAAATCCGTTACCATGGCATCGAAATCGTTGGTGAAGATCTTCGTGCAGAAATGACTGCAATGAAAGAAATCATCAAATAATTTCTGAAATCAAATCTCATAGCGTTTGCTATGTAACAAAAAAGTCCAATCAGTAAATGGTTGGACTTTTTTTTTCATTTATGCAAACTGTTCCATTCTGCTCACACAAACAAATCTGGGTACATGGTTTACTTCGAAACC
This sequence comes from Bacteroidales bacterium, assembly GCA_016285445.1. GTDB lineage: Bacteria > Bacteroidota > Bacteroidia > Bacteroidales > UBA1715 > UBA1715. The sequence goes on along the minus strand of JAEEQV010000003.1, from coordinate 2,708 downwards.
CGAACATCCTTCAGCATTAGTTGAAGCGAAATGTTTCCCTTGTACACGTTCCGCCCGATTGTGAAACAAATGTCGATAGGAACTTTGGGTGGTAACGATTTCCATTTCTCCGCCATATAGAATCCCACTGCCGAAAGTATGGTGTTATCCGATTTCCTGAAACATAATTTTATATGAACTTTTTCCTCGCTACCCATAAAATACACTGACTCTGGAGTAACGCCACAGATGGCAAACACGGGATCCATATTTTCTGGTCCGAACGGGGCAAGAATTTGTATTTGGTTATACAGATTCATAGTCACGTCGTCCAACGTCATTTTATCGTCAATATAGATTGTTGGTTTGAGTTGCGACGGTTTTATGGTCGATTTAACCGTTTCCTCAAATAGTTTTTTGAAATTCTCAAAATTCTCTCTTCGCAACGAAAGTCCTGCCGCATGTTTGTGCCCGCCAAATGCCGTCAGATATTGGGAACATGCGTCTATCGCCGAATAAAGGTCAAAATCTTCAACCGACCGGGCTGAACCGGAAATCACATCTCCGTCGCCACAAAGAATGATGGTTGGCTTATAATATTGTTCTATGATTTTTGCAGCGGCAATTCCCACTACGCCTTTGTGCCACGTATCTCTATATAGTACAGTGGAATACAATGATTTTGTGTCGGGATTCGAAGCGATTTCTTCAATTGCTTCCTTGCAAATGCGTTTTTCCTCCTTCTGTCGTTCGGAATTTTGTTCCTGTACCGTTGCAAAGTATTGCAGTGCCTCGTTCGCGTCTTTTGCCAATAACAAATGGATTGCGTCACGGGCATTCTTCATTCTCCCCGCCGCATTGATTTTCGGGGCAATTTTAAACACCACGTCGCTCACCGTCAAACTGCCGTTGGGACAAATAATCTGTTCCTCGCCGTCGCCATTCACGTATAGTTCCACCAAACGGGATGCTGTAAGCATTGTTTTTACTGGCGTCAATGGTTTTTGAATCATCTTCATCAAACCATAATACATGTACACCCGATTTTCGTCAACAATGGGAACAATATCGGCAGCAGTGCTAATTGCCAGATAATCGAGATAGCAATTCAGGTTCTCCTTTTCCGAAATACCACGCTTGCGACACAAGCCCGACAGCAGTTTATAGCCAACTCCGCAACCCGAGAGTTCCTTGAACGGATATGTGCAATCGTGCCGCTTGGGGTCAAGCACAGCGTATGCGTTGGGTAATTTGTCTCCTTGGTTGTGGTGGTCGCACACAATCACGTCGATTCCTGCTTCCTGCGCCATTGCAATTGTGTGAAACGCCTTTATGCCACAGTCAAGCGTGATAATTAGCTGAACGTTATTTTCGATTGCTTCGCGAATACCTTTCTCCGAAACGCCATAGCCCTCGTTATATCTGTCGGGAACGTAAAAATCCACATCGGCATCTTGGTCACGCAAAAAAGAATAGACCAATGCGATAGCCGTCGTACCGTCAACGTCGTAATCGCCATAGACAAGAATTTTCTGGTGTTCGTCCAATGCCCGTTCCAACCGTTCCACCGCTTTGTCCATGTCCTTCATAAGGAACGGATCGTATAAATCGGAAAAACTTCGTTTTTTACATCGTTGGAATTTCGGTTTGTCGTCAATTCCACGGCTCACGAGTATATGTTTTATTTGAGGAAGTATGTCCTCGCCAAAATCAACTTCACTGAATTTTTGCTCAGGAAAGTGCCAAATAGTCTCAATCATTATTCCAAAAAATCAAATTTGCGGTTTTTTATCTGGTTTTCAATGGATTCAAATTCCTCGAATTTACCTATGTCCAACCAAAAATCGCCTGTATGGTCATATGCAATAATCGGTTGTGACTTGGCAAGTCGTAAATACAAATCCATGATTGCAAATTTGCCACTTTCTGTAATAAAATCAAAAATTTTCGGACTAACAATTTGTATTCCGCTGAAAGCCAACGGTATATATTTTTCACGGGGGAGAACAATCTTTTTTTCCTGCGTATTGCAATTTTCCCACGCACATAACTGATTTTCTGTATCGAACAACAAGTAACGTGATGTTTTTCTGTCACTTACTGCCAAAGTCGCCAATGCATTATGTTGGTTATGGAACGCTATCATTTTCTGAAAATCGATTGTACTCAATATATCGACATTGCATACAAGAAAAGGTTCTTCACCGTCGAGGAATTGTTTTGCGTTCAGCAATCCGCCACCGGTGTCGAGCAACTGACTTGTCTCGTCGGAAATGTGAATCGTAACGCCAAAATCGTGGGAATTAAGAAAATCAATGATTTGCTCAGAAAAATGATGTACGTTGACCACAAGTTCGGTGAAACCCGAGTATCTCAATTTCAGAATCGCATATTCCAACAACGTGCGACCATTACACTCAACCAAAGCTTTCGGCTTGTGTTCCGTGAGGGTTTTCAGTCGTGTACCCAGTCCAGCGGCAAAAATCATTGCTTTCATAGTCTATTTCTTTTGTGTTGAACTTTTCTGAGGTGTGATTTTCTTTACTTCAAAACCTTTCTCTTGACGAGAAACGCGATGACCACGGAAATACACAACGACAAATGCACCTTTGAAACCTTTTTTCACAAGTTCGTCGCGATATTGAACGGCCTCATAATAGGTGTTAAATTCTCCCACCATATATTTTTTAAAACCATCGTCCTCGTCAACGCTGTTAATTTACAGATGA
>JAEEQV010000168.1:0-5400 GCA_016285445.1 Bacteroidales bacterium | reverse complement strand
CGTATTTCTGGAACGTGACAGGCGACCACCTGAACTATTCTAAGGACGCCATGTCAAGCTCTGTTCGCTACGTCGACTGGATGAAGTCTGGCGTTGACACGCTGACGGTATACGAGCAGACGTGGGCCGGCTGCGAGGGTTGGGACACCCTGGTAGTGAAGATAGCTGCCATGCCGAAGGCGTTGTACACGTGGGATATGCCGGGTGCATCCAACGTGATAGAGCTGACCGACAGCACTACGCAGGACACCTTGTGGTTCACGAATGACGAAGGTGAGCTTCAGGCAGAGCCCGTCTCATACACGCTGTTCTGGAACTACGGCCACATAGGCGAGGACGAGAACGCGATAGACACGGTGGTTGCGTACGACAAGAGAAAATACCCATTGTTGGAAGGCAACTACATCTACGGCTACAACTGCCCGATACTGACGGTAGAGAACTCGTTCGGTTGTAAGGACGTGTACAAGGAATGCATCTTCGTGAACATAACATCGTCAATCTACGTACCGACGGCGTTTGCCCCGATGAACCCCGCGCACAGTGTTAGAACGTTCCAGCCGAAAGGTTACAACCTGAAGACGTGCGAGATCTCGGTATTCGACAAGTGGGGTAACCTGTTGTGGCACTCGGATGCTGTAGAGGACGGCAAGTTCGTGGGCTCATGGGACGGTAGATACGAAGGCAAGATGTTGAAGTCCGACGTATATATCTGGAAGATGGAGGCAACGTTCCTTGACGGACAAGTCTGGGAAGGTTTCGATGTTGGTCACGGCAAGAAGGCTAAGTTCGGTAGCGTGACTCTGGTTCGATAGGAAATCATAGCGAACGATATGAAACAAGGAGATGTGACAAAATCGCATTTCCTCTTTTTTTGTACATGTAGAGACGCGATTTATCGCGTCTCTACATTATTTTCCAAAATATTCTTGTAAAGAGTATCGAGCTCGTGGAGCCAAATCTTGCGTAGCAAATTGTCCTGCCTGATATTTGTGATAAGCGGCCAATCCTATCATTGCCGCGTTGTCGGTAGTGTATCGTAATTCGGGTAGGAATGTTCTCCAGTGATATTTTTCTCCTGTTGCGACAATGGCATCGCGTAACCCTGAATTTGCGGCGACACCACCACCAATCACAACATCGCGAATACCTGTTTGCTTTGCGGCAAGAATGAGTTTTTTCATTAAAATGTCGATGATAGTTGCTTGTGCCGATGCGCAAATGTCATCAATGTTTTCTTCAATAAAATTCGGATTTTGTTTCACTTCTTTTTGCAAAAAGTAGAGTAGCGAAGTTTTGAATCCGCTAAAACTATAATCTAAATCGGGAATCTGAGGTTTGCTAAATTGAAATGCCTTGGGATTGCCCAATTTTGCGTGTCTGTCAATGTGTGGTCCGCCAGGATAGGGTAGCCCCAACACTTTCGCCGATTTGTCGAATGCTTCGCCAGCGGCGTCGTCAATGGTTGTCCCGATAATTTCCATGTCGGTGAAACTCTTCACTACAATGATTTGTGAATGTCCGCCAGAAACCAATAAACAGAGGAACGGGAATTGCGCCTGCTCTTTTCCCACTGTTTCGGGAGTGACGAGAAAATTTGCCAGCACGTGTCCGTGTAAATGATTGACTTCTATTAGTTTACAATTATTTGCTAATGCGAATGCTTTTGCAAAGGAACTTCCCACCAAAAGAGAACCGAGCAAACCTGGACCTCGTGTAAATCCCACGGCATCAATATCGTTGATGGAAACATCTGCTTGTTTCAGTGCATCGTCAACCACAGGAATGATGTTTTGCTGATGAGAACGGGATGCCAGTTCTGGAACAACACCGCCGTATCGTTCGTGAACTTTTTGACTTGCAATGGTGTTGGAAAGCAAGACCCCATCACGTAGGACGGCAGCCGATGTGTCGTCGCACGAAGATTCTATGGCAAGAATAGTTGTACTCATATTTTTTATTTTCGGTTGATACCTACCGACTTATGTTCTATATTTGCACGCAAAAATACGCTTATTTTCGTTGAGAGTGCTAAAACGTATCGCAAAAATATTCGCTTGGATTTTTGGTTCCCTTGTGGGTATCGTGCTTTTGGCGTATGTGTTGTTGCAGATTCCGGCCGTTCAAAAAAAATTGACTGACGTTGTTTCCGAAAAGATTGGATCGCTCATCGGCATGCACATAGAAATTGGCCACGTCGTCCCGATCCCGTGGGACGGATTGGTGTTGAGAGATGTTATAATGACGAATTCTCAAAACGATACCGTTCTTCAGTCTGCAAGCATAAAGGCTGTTCTTGACAGAATGCAGTTGGACTCGTCGTTTGTTTCCATAAAGGAAATTGGCTTGTCGAAACCAATGATTTGTGTAGAAAAGGATAGCTTTGGAAACCTCAATATAGCGTCGTTGTTGGAAGCGCTGAGTTCATCCGACACATCTTCGAAATTTCATTTGCAAATACACGAAATTTCTATTCGGGATGCCAATGTGCGTTATCGCGATTTGACCGAAGAGCAACATGCTGAATATGGTGTAAATTTCAGCAACATTGCGTTGTCGAAATTGTTTGTCCAAGCGCATGATTTTTCTATGTACGATGGAAATTATGCTCTTGCCATTGATAATCTTTCGTGTGAGGAGCAGTCGGGATTGAAAATTCAGTATCTGCACACGTCGGCAACAATGAGTGATACGTTGATTCGTTGTGAGGATTTGTCATTATACACACCACAGACAAAACTTGCGGCACAGGATTTTGCCATGAAATATGCCGATTTTTCAGATTTCTCGGATTTTTGCGAGAAGGTTTATTTGTCTGCTCATGTGCGAAGAACAACTGTCGCTCTTCACGACATCTCGTATTTTGCTCCCTCGTTGAAGGATTTCCCGTATTCGTGCTCTGTTGAAGGCGAGATGGAAGGTACGATTTCGGATTTTGCGATTGAAAATCTTCATATCGGATATGGTAGAAGTTCGCAGTTTGTCGGGTCTGTTTCGGCAAAAGGATTGCCCAATGTGGAAGAAACGCAATTTGTCATAAATGCGAAGAAACTGATAACCAATCAGTTCGACATAGAACATACGCAAGTACCTCCTTTCGATGAGGAACAGTTTGTGTCATTGCCAAGCACGTTACGAAATCTCACGTATTTTAATTATGTAGGAACGGTCAAAGGTGTTTGGAATGACTTGTCAGCAAAAGGCGTTTTGATTACTAATGCGGGGAAAGTCTCGACCGACGCGCGTCTCACGCAGAAAAAAACGAATGTTTGTACGGGAAAGATTGCTTTCGATGATTTTGATTTGTCAACGTGTTTGTCGGGTATGACATTATTGGGGAAAGCAACGGGAAATTTGGACATTGATGCCTCGTTTAATTCCGATTCGCTGATTAAGGCACAAATTGCAGGGACGCTCGATAAACTGGAGTTTAACGACTATGAATATACCGGATTGAATATTGACGGGAAACTTTCAGCTCGCAAGTTTTTCGGAAAGTTTGACATTGACGACCCCAATCTCAAAATGCGTTTTGGCGGATTGGTCGATATTTCCAAAGACGTGCCCGATTTCCGTTTTATTTCAAATGTAGAGAAAGCAAAACTCGACAAGTTGCATATTTTCAACGATAGTCTTTCAAACGCGGCTTTCCGGCTCAGCGTTGACTTTCAGGGTGCCGAGTTAGACGATATGAGTGGCGACGTGTCGATTCGCGATTTTCGATATTCTAACGCCAAGGGACAAATAGCAACGAAAAACATAGCATTGAATGTGGAACACGAAAACAAGAGGACTATTCGACTACATTCGGCGTTTGTTGATGCTTCGGTGGAAGGCGAGGGGAAATACACAGATTTGACCTATAGCGTGTTGGCATTGCTCAAAAAACACTTGGATTTTCTTCCGACAATTACTGAAAAATATGCTCAATCCGAGGATTTTGCCGCAGAGGTTGAGATAAAGCAGATGGATACGATTTTTTCTTTGTTGCAGTCGAATGTGCGAATTGCTGAACATACGAAGATTCAGGCTCAATACCAGAATTCCAACAATGTGTGCGATATAAGAATAAGTTCTCCGAAGTTCTCATATAATTCTGTGGAATTGCATAAATGCAAGGTGGATTGCTCTGTCAGCGAAGAAAGCATTTCTTATAATGCAATTGCTTATTTGTCGGATTCTTTACATAGGTCGTCAACAAACAATTCTTTGAAATTGCAGGGTTTTGTAAAACGAGGAGATTTGTCAACCGAACTGGATTGGGCGTATCGCGATGCGATTAAGACAACGGGCAAAATTTCCCTTGATGGTTCTATGATTTCCAAGGGTGAGAATAAACTTCCTAAGTTTGATTTGGTTATTCAACCAACGACCATTCAGGTGGAAGATTCGGTGTGGAATGTTGCGCAATCGACTATTGTTATTGATTCCACAAAAATTTCAATTACAAACTTTTCTTTGTCAAAGGACGCAAAGAAAATCTCGGTCGACGGAACTATTTCCGAAAATCCCGAGGATGTAGTTGTCGTTAACGTTGACAATTATGATTTGAGCGAGATAAATCCTATTATAAATAATGCACGAATTCGTTTGGCAGGACCGCTGCAAGGTCGCGTGCGCCTGAAAAACTTGTATGCCACGCCGCTTGTGTTTGCCGATGTGCAGTCTTCAAACATTTCGTTTAACGACAATCCGCTTGGCGAAATGCGTGTTCGTAGTTTCTGGGAAAATAGGGAAAAGTCTCTGCTTATGAAAATGTACATTCGTAAGGATAATACCCCGAATTTTGCCGTTGAAGGAAAGTACGTGCCACAAAAGGATTCTGTGCATTTTGACGTGAGTTTGACCGATTTTAAATTGGATAATTTCTCGGAAATTCTGCAAGGCACGGTCGATAATATTGTGGGAATGGCAAATGGCGATATTGACGTTGACGGAAAACTTTCAAATCTTACGTATTCGGGTGAAATTGAAATCGCAAACGGCTCAATGTTAGTAAATTACACTAATGTGCCTTACACATTTTCTGGTAAGTTGAAAGCACGGAAAACACGTTTTTTCTTTTCTGATTTTTCTATTGCCGACGCACAAAACAATCAAGGCAAAATCCATGGTTTTCTTGATGTGAAAGAGATTACCAATCCTCATTATCTTTTTGACATTCAGACTCCTAAAATGCTTGTGATGAAAACCACGGCAAAGGAAAACGATTATTTTTATGGTACTATTTATTATAATGGTACGGCAAAAATTGAGGGCGATTTGAACGAGACAGACATTTCGGGAAACGGAACGACGCTGGAGAACACCATTTGTAGCGTTCCTGTTAGCTATTCGGAATTGTCGGGTTCATACGATTTCTTGTTTTTCTCAACGGATTCGCTCACAGTGCAAACCTAC
>JAEEQV010000167.1:0-5435 GCA_016285445.1 Bacteroidales bacterium | reverse complement strand
TTTTCTGTCCATCAGCAATTCCACCTATTTCGGTACCCCTCCCGTAAAAGCATATAATGCAAGTAAGTCGTCATTGCTATAATGTGGGTTATAATCACGTAAAATTTGCTTCAACACATCTACGCAAAACGGTTTTATCCGCATAATGCAGTTCGCCCTCCCGTACAAAGGTTCCTTGCTGTCCTGAAAAATCTTGTGCATCATCGAATATACGGATCCACTGATGATGAGATTAACGCTGGTCGTATCCTTCATACTATCCCAAATATCCTGCATATAACTGAAAAATGAAGCATTTATATGGTGTAAGTCTTGGAATTCATCAATGACAAGATTGTATTTCTTGCTCTTGCCTATTTCCATACACATACGGAACACATCACGCAAAGAATACATGCCATCGGGGACAAACACGTCCAACGACTGCCTTATCGCCTCGACAAACTGTCTGCACAATTCCACCTCGTTTGTTCGCGACACAAACAGATATACAGTCGGCGTACTTTCGCAACTTTTGAGAATTAATTTTGTCTTTCCAATCCTACGCCTTCCTGTAACAACAGTCAATTGCGAATTGCCCTCAAATGCGATATTTCTCACATTATCAAGTGTTTCAAGTTCCTTTTGTCTGTCGTAAAATTTCATAAGTATCAAAATTTATTTCCCGTTAAAATAACGGCGGTTATTTTTTACAAAGATATAATTATTGATTTATCTTTTTACGAAACCCCGAAATATTTTTCCTTGCCAACTTCATTCTACCAACCTGTTGCCCCTAACGGGGCAGTGCTCATCTGCGAAATAGAAAGGTTATTTTTCCAAAGCTTCAATAATCCGTAATATCTCACTTAGGTTACACACATCAACATTATGAGCCATGGGATATGAAGATTCCACAGGTGCGACCACATAGGTGTGCGAAGGTTTCAAAAACTCTATGGCTTTCCAAAATCCCTCGGTAACCGACGGAGCCGACGATGACTTACATTCTATGGCAATGAGATTATTGGGATATTGCAGAACTATATCCATTTCGTCGCCCGTGGCACTTCTATAGAAGAAACATTGTGCATGTCGAGCCAAAGAACAAACATTTTCAACGACAAGACCTTCCCACGAATTGCCTACAATAGAATTACCTAATAATTCGTTGAACGAAGGAATTTGAAGAATTTGATGTAAAATGCCGCTGTCACGAATGTAGATTTTAGGGGATTTGACCAATCGTTTCTTTGTATTTACATAATATGGCTGCAATGAGCGTATAATATACGTTTGCTCCATAACGTCAAGGTAATGACGGATGGTGGGAGCGGTTAAATCCATTGAAGATGCAAATTTTGACGCATTGAGCAGTTGCCCATGCTCGTGAGCTGTCATTGTCAACAACCTCATGAGTTGCGGGCTGGCAATCTGAAATCCCAATTGTGGGATATCACGTTCGATATATGTTCTGATAAAATTTTCGCGCCAAAGCGAGCTTGCCCTGTCGGAATCTGCACTATAACTATCGGGATACCCGCCACGAAACCAGTATTGAGTATAGTCGTAGTTCGGCTTCCCGTCAATTTCATTTGCAAGAAACGGAGTAAGGTCAACCAAGCCAACCCTTCCAGCCAACGATTCCGACGAATGTTGTATAAGATTACGCGATGCGGAGCCTAGCAAAATAAATCGTCCTGATCGGCGATTTCTATCAATTTCGCTTCGTAATACGGGGAAAATATCTGGCGAACGTTGGATTTCATCTAAACAGATTGTCTTTTCCGCATTATGCTGGAAGAACAAGCTTGGTTCGTTCAATTTTGCTAAATCATTACGATTCTGCAAATCAAGATACAGCATGTCATCTCGTAGTTCAGCCATTTTTTTTATTAACGTACTCTTTCCGCATTGTCTTGAACCCAGAATGATAACGGCAGGGAAAACCGATAAGTTTTCCTCTATATATGCCTCAATATGACGATTTACATATTCCATTTTTGTCAATTTGTATGCAAATATATAAAACTAACTAATAGAATACCAAATAATTACAAGGATTTTTGCAAATTGAAAATTTGATTTTCAATTTGCATTTTTTTTACAACAGAGTTTTGTCAGCACGATCTTTCGACTGAGTAGGTCCGCCTTGACTTTTTTGCTTAAAATAAAAAATATGATTTTAAGCAAAAAAAATTTTCACAAAGAGTCATCGCATTATGACAACTCTTTGTGAAGATTATTCATAGAAACTATGCTAATTTCAGCTTCTTTTGCATTTGATAGTCGTGCAATCTATTAGAGATTTGCATAACCACGTTGTTGCGAATGCCTTCGATGGTCGATGTCTTTTTAGGAATGACCGGCGTTAGGAAGTCAATCGAAATCTTCGCAAATGGGCGAGGAATGTAGATTTTGTTGAACACGGCACGTTCCGAACCGGAAATTGCAACAGGAACAATAGGAACATTCAATTCTTTGCTCAAAATAGCAAAACTGTCCTTGAACGTTTTGAGTTTGTTGTCGTTTGAACGTGTGCCTTCTGGGAAAATAATCACATTCTTGCCGGCTTGCAGTACGGCAGCCATTTGTTGCAACGAATCACGTACGTTTTTATTGATGTCCATAAGGATTACATTGTTCTTGCGTGCCATAAAGTGAGCAAAACGAGAATGTAAATGTTTTTCTTTTGCAAAAAAGAACGTCTTTTTTACCACGTTCGGACGTAATTTTGACGTGATGAAATATCCGTCGAGGGCGCTACGGTGATTAGCAACGATGATGCATGGTTGCTTTGGCATCTCGAAATTGCCGTGTTTTCTGTAGTTAAACATATATACCGCGTGCATCAAGAAACGGACAAAGTGGCTGCAAATTGCTTGTATGATGCCTGCCTTCGGCACTTTTGTGCTATATTTCTTGGTTGAAAGAATTTCTTTCCACGAAATGTTCGTGTTAATGGTTCCTTCCGTCTGATTTTGTTCTACGTAGGCTGTCAGTTTGTTCAACGTGTTCAGTTCGTCTAACTGCAATTCGGTGATTGAAATCTTGAAAACTTGCTCAACGTAGGTGAGAAGAGCGATTTTTCCAAGCGAGTCGATTGCAAGGTCAATCTCAAAGTGGTCGTTCTCTTTTGCATTACAGCCAGTTTCGCTGTCGATGAATTTTTTCAGTCTAAGATAAACTTCGCTTCTCGGTGTTTCCGATTCGGTTTTTGTCTCTTCGTTGTTTTGTTCGATGAGCGATTGCAATTTGAAACGTTGAATCTTCATCAGGCGAGTCTTTGGAAGTTCGCCAGAATAGATGTGAATGTTCTTGATTCGCTTGTATTGAGCCACTGATTGATTGTATTTCTCGATTTCCATACGCAAAACCTCGTTCATATTGTTGAGCGACTTGTCACGAAGTTCTACCATTTGTGGAACGATAATACATTGCAAAACGCCATTGTGAAGAAATACGCCAATTTCCTTGATGCACGGAGATTCCTTCATGATTTCCTGCTCAACTTCTTCGGGGTTGATATTCTTCCCGTTGGCAGTAACGATTATGTCCTTGATTCTTCCCGTGATTTTTATGTAATTGTCGTCTATTTCGCCCATGTCGCCCGTGTGAAGCCAGCCGTCCTTTATGACTTGTGCGGTTTCTTCTGGACGATTGTAGTAGCCTTGCATAACGTTGTCACCTTTGACGCACACTTCACCATTTTCGTCAATTTTTACTTGAACGCCTTTCAGAGCCTCGCCAACGTAGCCGATACGAATGTTCCACGGTCTTGTGAAACAAATCATCGGAGCTGTTTCCGTCATGCCATATCCTTCCAATACGCTGAATCCCAATGTCTTGAAGATAGAACCGATTTCTTTCGGCAAACTTGCGCCACCAGAAACAAGGTAGAGGAGATGACCACCAAATTTGTCATGAACTTTCTTGAAGACAACTTTTGAGATCTTCTGTGAGTTAAGCAATTGAACAGTTTTGTATAATAATTTTGTAACAATCGAGCTGTTGATTGTTTCCATAATTTTGCCTGACAAAATTTCGTACAGACGAGGAACGCCGACGAAAATTGCAATTTTTCCCCGTTTCAAGGTTCCCAAAATACTTTCGGCAGACAAACTTTCTGCTATATATATTGTAGCACCAACCGAAAGAGGACCTATCATCGTTCCCATCAATGGGAAAGCGTGGTGGAGTGGTAACAGTACCATCACATTTCGTTCGGCGGTGAAGATTGGCACGTCAACCGAAACGCTGTTCACGTTAAATTCAATGTTTTTTACCGAAATCATTACACCTTTGGGCGAACCGGTTGTTCCCGACGTATAAATCAGCAACATTGTTCGTTCCATTTCCTCAACAACAATGTCGGTTACGGGTGTATCGGGATTGCGTTTTATGTCATTTGCAGTAAGAACGGTGCTTGTAATGTTTGCAATTTCCATTGCCTTGTTCACCGTGTCTTTTTTTGCCTCGTCGGTAATAATGCATTCAGGAGTGCAGTCACGTAATATGTATGCAAGTTCCTTGGTGGTTGATTGAGCGTCAACGGGAACGATTGTCGCGCCTGTGCGGATGCAGCCGTAAAATGCCAAAACCCATTCGTCGGAGTTGTCGGCATAAATTAAAACTTTTGAAGGTTTTGCCTGTGCGGTGAGGGCAGAAGCATAATCACTTGAAATTCTTAAAAGGTCATTATATGTGTATTCGTTTTCCTTGTACACAATTGCCTTTTGTTCACTTTGTTTTGCGAAGATCATATTTTTTTGTTTTTTTCTATCGCAAATGTACGGCAGAGAAAATCACTTGCATAAAAAAAGTTATTCCCACGAGTTTCAATATGGTAAAAGCATTTTATGGTGGTAAAAAGTGTTATTTTGGGGTGAAATCGGGAACGTTTCTGTCCGAAAAAGTGGTGAAATTTGGATGTTGGGACGAAAATGAACGTCATTTTTGAAGATGATATTATATAATTGTGTGTTTATTACTTGGTGAATAAAAAAAATACCGTGGAATCGCTACAATTATAAGAATTTAGTGTATTTTTATGACAATCTTTTGAATGATATATTATGGCAGAAAAGAAACCGAAAATTTTTGTTTTAGACACAAACGTCATCTTACATAATAATAGAGCAATCTATGCTTTCCAGGAAAACGATGTCGTGATTCCTATCACAGTACTTGAGGAATTGGATAAGTTCAAGAAGAACAACGATGAATTGGGCTGGAATTGCCGAAACTTCACACGAGAATTGGATGCTTTGGCTAACGAGAAGATTTTCTCGGAAGGTGTTTCCCTCGGTGAAGGAATGGGACGTTTATTCGTGAAAACAATTGCTAAATATCCTGAAATTGTAAAACAGGCCTTCGAGGAACAGATACCCGATCATCGCATTATAGCCACGGCGGTAACGGTGAAAACAGAACATCCAGACCGTACGGTCATAATG
>JAEEQV010000166.1:0-5436 GCA_016285445.1 Bacteroidales bacterium | reverse complement strand
TACCGCATTATATTTTTGGGCACCAATACCACCACCTGTAACTTCATACATTGGAAGACCACTTGCAGGGTCAATAGGTAACTTTCTTCCATTTACATATACGTCCAAAGCTTGCGTCGTATCGAATGCAGCCAAGAAGATATGAGAAGAATATTTGTTTCCTTGCATAATATAGGTACTTGGAGCTAAAATCACTGGTTCCAGCTTATTAAACTTGAATGAAGTTGCATCCAACTGACCATACATTAAATTCAACAAGTCACCTTCAACGTTACGTACGGCAGATTGCCATTGTGTAAGCACGGTAATAACACCCATCAAAGGCAAATGTTCAAATTGAGAACTTGCCCAAGGAATGATACCTGCCTCGTGACCACCACCAACAACATCGTCGGTACATAAAGCAGCTTTCACGTTGCTTGCCATTACGGAAGTGGAGTCAGAGCCATTCATAGCAGCAATATCCAAAACCCATGTACGGAAACTATTAATAGATGCTTTCAATTTAGCACCGCCACAATTGTCACTTTGACCTTGGTCGTTACCAACCATGATTTGAGCAGCAATATCCAAGTTATCCTTCGATTGACATTGCTCTTCCAATGACAATGTATCTATCTTATCACCATTATCAACTGCGACGTACAATCTTGTACTTCCAGTCTCTGGACGAGTAAAGCAAGTGCTTCTGTCAATCTTATCCGCATAAAATATAATAGTATCTTTATAATACTGCATTTCAGCAACCAAACTATCAGCTTTTTGTTTCAACACCAATGACAAATCGTGTACTTTTTGCACTTTTTGTGGATTTGCCATATATGCTTTTTCAATAGCATCGTACGCAATCTGGTTCTTACTGATAAAGTTTTCGTTGGTAACGTTCAAGGAATTATTGATTTTGATGAATGAATCAAGCACATCCTTCGAAACGTTCAACGCCATCAAAGCAGTATAGAAAAGGTACATCATACCAATCATCTTCTGTCTAGGCGTTTCCTTTCCGTGTCCCATTATCTTAGTCTTTTAAATTTTTCTATACTTAATTGAACAAATCTTATTTAATGCTCATAGCATTCAACATATTGCCATACACAGTGTTCAATGCTGACAAGTTCTGGCTTAACTTAGAAATTTCTGCCTTGTACTGAGCAACGTCATTTGCAGTTGATTTCAAATCAGACATGATTGAATTGATACCTGAAGTAATCTCTTCAGTAGCAGTCAAGTTCTTATTTGAGTTTTGCAATTGCATTTCATATACAGCGTTCAATGCAGACAAATTCTTTGTCAATGCCTCTTGTTGTTCTGCTTGAGCTTTTGTACTGTCTCCGATAGAAGAGAAATTTGTGTTCAAGCCTTCCAACAATTGTTGATAGCTTTGACCTGAAGTTGCAATAATGTCAGCTGTCTTCTCAGCCGATGCAGAAATCAATTGTGATGACTTGCTTCCTGACTCAGCAATTGAATTTGCTGTTTGTTTTGCAGATTCAGCAATTGAATCAAATGCACCTGTCATTGACGACACTGAATTATTTGCATTATTGATATTTTCAACATAAGAATTTGTTGCAACTGCAGCGTTTGCTATATCAGACATACTAGATACATTGTTGTTCAATGCCTCCAAGTTGTTGCCCAAACGAACGAACATATCTTCACCTAGTTTGCCTTTTTCCAACAATTCGTCGAATTTTTCCAATGCAGAACCGCCTTCTTTTCCGCCAGGTCCACCAACACCGCCTTCAATTTTACCAGACAACTTATCTTTCAAGAATGTTGTCAACGGAGTTGTGTCTTGAACATCTTGAATACCCTCACCTTCTGGAGTCGGAATCAATTCAGGATATACCAATGTCCAGTCTATTTCAGCATGTACAGGTTCGAAAGCTGAGAAGAAGAAAATAACTGCTTCTGTCAACAAACCAACAACCAACATAGGTCCAGCACCCGGATAGTGTTGAATTTTAAACAATGCACCAACCATTACGACAGATGCTCCCCAACCATAAACTTTCGCCATAAACTTTTTCCAGCCGTCTGTTTCGACTAGTTCTGAAATACTCATCATAACCTTTAAGAATTTTAATGTGTGTAATTTTTATTTTTTTCTATTTATCTATTAATATACTTGTGAATCACCTACGCCATCAGCACCGTATGCACGACCAAGATATGTTTGTACACATCTGAAACCGATGTAACTTTTTGCTGAATCTTGATATTCGTAAGTTCTTGAGCTACATTGCATATAGTAAGCAATATCCTTCCATGATCCACCACGAACAACTTTTCTTTTCATCACGATTGGATCATCGTCCAATGCACTATAATAATTGTCAGTGTTCATGTCACCAGTAAAACTATATGCACTTTCGTCAAATGCAGTCTGTGTCCATTCTGCTACGTTACCAGCCATATCATACAAACCCCATTCGTTTGGTTCATAGTGACCTACGACAACTGTTTGGATACCACCATCATCAGTGTAGTTACCACGCAATGGTTTGAAGTTTGCGATGAAACAGCCTAAGTAGTTTCTTGTATAGTTACCACCCCAAGGATATGGAGATGATTCCAAACCACCACGAGCTGCATATTCCCATTCTGTTTCGGAAGGCAGACGATAATCGTTTACAATTACCTTCTTAACACTTCTTAAATAACCATTTTTCAATTGGGTTCTCCAAATAGAGAATGCAACTGCCTGTTTCCAAGAAACACCAACTACTGGATAATGGTCATATGCCGGATGCCAGAAATACATTGCTGCCATCGGGTCATTATATGAATACGTATAATCGCTGACCCAGCACAAGGTATCTGGATATACATTGATTTCTTCTTTTACTATATATGAAGATCTGTCTTTAATTTCTTGTCTTGAACCATCGGCACGAAGTACTGTTCCTTCGTACTTACCAGTCTTATAATTATATGCTCTGTTCTCTTTTCCGTTAACTTTTTTCTTCTCTGCTGCTTGCTTGAAATCCATCCAATAATATGTGAAATTCAAACGACGAACATCCAATTCGTGTTTCTTGTAGAAACGTTCATCACCTTGCAAGAAGAACGACAATAAAGCTTCACGGTTTTCTGCCTCGTTCCAATCAATTGGCTTCGTCCAGTCAATGTACTGCTCATCATCATCCAAGTCTTCACCGAATTCGTTTACGGTAACGAACAAATCTTCCTTACCAGCATCTTCCTTCAATGTAACATATGCCAACGAATCGCGAACCCAATCCACGAATTGACGATATTCATTGTTGGTGATTTCTGTTTCATCCATCCAGAACGCCTGAACAGACACCGTACGGTTTTGAGCCGTATTAGCCCATGCAACATCTTGATCACTTGGTCCAACATTCAAACTTCCCTGTGGAATAAACAACATTCCGAACGGAACTTCATTACTCCAAGCTGGTCTTGTCTGTGTACCTGACAACTCTCCACTTTGATAACTTGATGAACAACTTGCCATCAAAGCGATAATCGAACTAAAGAACAATAACTTTTTCATATGCATTCATATTAAAATAATTCGCAAGTTAATACTATTTTCTAAATATCCTACAAAAATCTTACACTTTTATAAATTTTATTTTCTTTTTCTATAAACAAATTAAAGTCATACGACAACATAAACTCAAGATTACCAGCACTTTCGCCCCCTAATTTCGATGTCACAATATCATAAGAAAAAATTGCCTTCAAACCATCTAATTTTGTCCCATCTTTGAATTGAGCACCGATATTTAGGGAAATATCTTGACTACTTGTGTATGAAATTCCAACGATCGCAAAGTTATTATAAATTGCTCTACAATCAAAACTTACTTGTAAATCTGATACTGTTGTTTTTAAAGTCATAGCCGGACATAACGTCCACTTCGGGCTCGATGTCTTATAATCATAACCGCAAGAAAGCCAATAATGACGCTTCAGATACTTCATTTTGCCAGAATCAAATTTCAAACTTGGTTCATTTAACTCCGTAACGGAGAATGCCGCATACAAACTACCGACTTGATAAAACGCCCCGAAGCCCAACAATAAATTTGAGAACTTCTCCTTTGAACCGATGGTCGATTCCAAATAACTATCGTTGGTACCATCAGGATAAACCGCTTCGCTCAAATCCCAACCGACAGTATTCAGTCCCGCACTCAAGCCTAAGCCCAATCGTCCGGAACGAAGATTAAGATGATATGCATAATTCAATTTTGCAGACATTCTTTTTTCAAACCCTTCCTTCGTCTGTGCCACCGACAAGCCTACTCCACTATTGACCGACTTGATCGGCATAGAAACGTTGAACCATGTTGATGCCGGTCCCGACTTATCAACAAATCCCACATACTGATTACGCACCACCAAACTCGCATTACCATAATCAAAAGCTCCACAAATTGCAGGATTATATGAAGATTGATGGAACGCATAAAGCGAACTTCTCGGATTCAATTGTGCAACGACAATAGAATTCATTGCAACGACACATACAATCGTTGAACCCAAAAATTTCAAAATATATTTCAATCTACTTTCCATTGTGGAAACCTAACTGAAAGAATGCGTAAATAAACTACATTTTTTTTATGATTGCAAACATTTGAAAAAAATCATTGATTTTTGACATGCTTATACATTATAATAATGTATATACATCCTACGCCAATAATTTTTTTACTACATCAGAAATTGCCTTGCCATCGGCAACGCCTGCGAATTTCTTGCTTGCAATTCCCATAACCTTACCCATATCTTTCATTGAGGTTGCTCCAGTAGCAGCCACAATCTCCTTGATACCCGCCTCAAGTTCTTCTGCAGAAAGTTGTTTTGGCAAATATACCATCAACACGTCAGCTTCGGAATTTTCCTTGTCGGCCAAGTCTTGCCTGTTGTTTGCCTGATATTCAGCAGCAGAGTCGCGACGTTGTTTAATGAGTTTCTGTACTATTTTTAACTCAGCAGCATCGTCCAAATCATCGGCGCCTGTTTCTGCCTTTGCCAAAATAAACGCTGTTTTCAACGCTCGGATAGCATCTAACTTTACTTTTTCCTGATTCTTCATTGCTGCCATTAAATCCAAGGCAACCTGTTTTGTAAGTTTCATATTGATACTTTTTTATGTTTTTTATCTATAATCTTCGACATCAACTGACTGAGGAATGGTTTTAACGACGGCAAACCTTTGTCATTTACCGCAAGATACGTTAAATAAACTCCAATCATAAGTATAATAAAAATAGGATACCACATTCCAAACCACGAGCTTATTGTTGCCGCCTTTACACTTTTTTCGGCTATCATCGTAAGAACATAGTACATAAGGTAGAAAATAAACGAAGCTATTACGGGAACACCGAATCCTCCCTTTCGCACCAAAGCGCCAAACGGAGCGCCTACGAAAAACATTATCATGCACACAAA
>JAEEQV010000165.1:0-5439 GCA_016285445.1 Bacteroidales bacterium | reverse complement strand
TGGCCTATTTAGAAGGCGTGAAAATGATGGGTAGCTCGGTAATCCGTGTAGGAAACGGTATTCCCGCTCTTCAATGGGAAACAATCAATCGGTTAAAACCCGACGCGATTATCTGCGTACCGTCATTCATACTTCGTATAATAAAATTTGCCGAAGAAAACGGCATTGATTATAAGAATTGTAGCGTGAAAAAAGCCGTTTGTATTGGCGAGAATTTACGTGACGAAAATTTCAACCTGAACTTGCTTGGCAATCGAATCAAGGAGAAATGGGATATTAAATTATATTCTACGTATGCTTCTACAGAAATGGGAACATCGTTCTGCGAATGTGGTGCGGGCAAAGGCGGACACCATCATCCTGAATTGATTATTTGTGAAATAATTGATGAAAACGGAAATCCCGTAAAAGAAGGGGAGTACGGCGAACTGACCGTCTGTACGCTTGGCGTGGAAGGTATGCCATTGCTTCGTTTTCGCACAGGCGATATTGCATGTTTCCATTATGAACCTTGCTCTTGCGGACGAACCACAATGCGTATCAGTCCGTTGAAAGGTCGCAAAAACCAAATGCTGAAAGTGAAGGGAACGACATTGTATCCTGCTGCCATATTTGATGTACTCGACAATGTGGAATATGTTGAAAACTATCTTGTTGAGGCAAATACTAATGAAATTGGCATGGACGACGTGTCAGTCTCAATCGGCTGTAAAAGTCCGAACGACGAATTGATAAAAGACTTGAAAGACCGTTTTAGAGCTAGAATTAGAATTGCTCCAAACATTCAGTTCTTGCCGATTGATGAGATTAACAAACGGAACTATCCGGAAGCAAAACGAAAACCAATTAAATTTTTTGATAATAGAAAAAAATAAAGCCATGATGCCTGATTTTGAAGATTTACGTCCATACAACGATGACGAAGTGCCTGCCGCAATAGATAGAATTGTGTCAGACCTTTATTTCCCGTGGTTGGTGAACAATTTAGCACCTCACAAACAAGTGGACGATGTTATTAAGGAATTCAAGAAAATCAAGACTGTACGTGAATTTCAGGAACAAATCACGTTTTCGGTTCTTGAACGAATTATAGTAAATTCCATTTCTAATTTCACATGTTCTGGTGGAGACAAGATACCTAACACGCAACCATATTTGTTCATTTCGAACCACCGCGATATTGTGCTTGACGCAGCGTTGCTGAATTTTTATCTTCTCAAGGCGGGACACGACCAAACGGAAATCACGTTTGGTAGCAATTTGATGAAAAACGACATTTCCGTTGATTTGGGAAAAATCAATCGTATGTTTAGAATCAATCGAAGCGGAAACTTACGTGATTTGTATCGCGACTATTTCATCGTGTCTTCATATATTCGTCATGTCATCACGGAGAAGAAGCGTTCGGTTTGGATTGCACAACGTAATGGTCGCACCAAGGACGGTGACGATAAGACCGAAGCTGCTGTTTTGAAAATGTTCGCAATGAGTAGCGAGGAAAATTTTGTTGAAAATTTATATCCTCTCAACATTACGCCCGTATCGGTTTCGTATGAATATGAACCTTGTGCGTTTGCAAAAGCAGCGGAATTGTATGTTTCGGCATTGACGACATATAAAAAAGGAAAGAACGAGGATTATCAAAGCATTTGGAGTGGTATAGTGAAACCCAAGGGACACGTCAATTTTACCATAACAAAACCTATCACGCTTGAAGAATTGCAGTATTGCGATTCATTTGACAAAACTGAGAAATTTGTTCAGTTGGCACATATAATCGACCAGCGAATTTACGATGCCTATGTATTGGAAAAGAATAATTATATAGCATACGATATGCTTTACAAGACCAAGAAATTTGCCGACCAATATACCGAAGAGGACAAAAAGATTTTTGTAGAGTATCTTACCAATGGTATCAAGGAACTTGCCATACCAAAGAGCAAGAACGACTTGGAAAATATTGTGCTGAATATTTATGCCAATCCGGTAAAGAATAAGTTGGAACTATAACAACCCTTTGGTTGATGGTAGCAACTGATTGTTCAAGTTGCGTGAAACTGCCATTTTAATGGATTTTGCCCATGCCTTGAAAATGGCTTCTATCTTGTGATGCTCGTTGTCGCCCGAAACGGTCACGTTCAAATTACATTTTGCGGCATCGCAGAATGATTTGAAGAAATGATACACCATCTCCGTAGGCAGTTCGCCAACCATCTCACGCTTAAATTCCACATTCCATATCAACCACGGGCGACCAGAGAAATCAATGGCAACTTGTGCCAATGAATCGTCCATAGGCAACAGGAATCCATAGCGTTCAATCCGTTCCTTCTTGCCCAACGCCTGCAAAAACGCCTCGCCCAACGCTATACCCGTATCTTCAATGGTATGGTGCTCGTCAACGTGCAAATCGCCTTGCACCTTGATTTTCAAGTCACAGTTTGAATGACGTGCCAACTGCTCCAACATATGGTTAAAAAAGCCGATTCCCGTAGAGATTTCAGACTTTCCACGACCATCGAGCAACAATTCTATGTCGATTTTCGTCTCATTCGTATTACGAACGACGTGTGCGAAACGCAACGGAAATGTCAGTCGTTGTGCTATCTCGCTCCACGAATCGGCAACCATTTCGCACGAATCGGGCAGTTTTGACTCATCAAGATGATTGCCCTTTATTATCAACGACTTACAGCCCAAATTCACCGCTAACTGCGCGTCGGTATTTCTGTCGCCTATCACATAGGAATGAGCCAAATCATAATCACCAGTCACGTATTTTCCCAACAGGGCAATTCCCGGTTTTCGTGTCGGCTTGTTCTCCCACTCAAAGGTCTCGTCAATAATCATGTCGGCGAACTCTATCCCTTCGCTCTTCAATATATCCAACATCAAATTATGTACAGGCCAAAATGTGTCTTCAGGAAACGAATCTGTTCCCAAACCATCTTGATTTGTCACCATAACCAATTCATAATCTGTATATTCCACTATATTTTTCAAAGAAGAGATTACATTCGGCAAAAACGCAAATTTTGCAAACGAATCTATTTGTTCGTCTTCAATAGGTTCCTGCAACAACGTGCCGTCTCGGTCAATAAAAAGGACTTTTTTCATACTATTCATAAAATAAGCGAACCTCGAATACTCGTGGCCAAAGTTTTCCTGTTATATAAAAATGTTCGTTGTCGGCATTATACGCAATGCCGTTCAACACGTCAACCCCATCAGACAATTCGGCGGGCAACAAGCCACTAAAATCAATGGTTGCAGCCACCTTGCCGTTACTTGGATTAATCTTCACAATCTCATCGCTCTGATAGATATTGGCATAAATAAAACCATTCACAAATTCTAACTCGTTCAAATTTGACACCGCTCCACGGTTATTGAACACTGCAACTTTCCGAACTAACGTAAAGTTCTTTGGCTCATAGAAATACAAAAACTCAGTACCATCGCTCATCACAAGGTTCGTTCCGTCAAAACACAATCCCCAACCTTCGGTTTCATACTTGAACAAATCGATTCGCTCTAACGTGTTTTTGTCATAGATAAATCCAGTATTTTCACGCCACGTCAACTGATACAACGAATCGCCCACTATCGTCAATCCCTCTGCAAAGAAACGTGGTTCCACATCATTCTTCTTCAGCACGTTCCCCGTTTTGACATCAACATAACGCACCGAAGATTCCTCATATAAACCCGCACTTTCGTAAAATTTTCCTTGCTCATACTGCAAACCTTGGGTATATGAGTTTGCGTCGTGTTTGTAGGGGGCAACCACTTCGTAATGCAGTTGTGCGGGTTCTATATCCGATAAAATTCGTAACGAACGGTTGTGAATCTCTTTTTTCCCTTTACGATAAATCTCGAACGTAAGCGTCTTGTCGCCCATAAGCATACCGTCGGTTGTAAAACTGCAAGTCGTTGTTTTATAATACGTTTGAAAAACCGATTGTTTGTCAAAACGAAGCACGACAGAATCGGGAACATGATTTTTCTTTGAAGCAATCTCGAATTGCAACGTGTCGCCACAATACCATATCTTATTCTGCGAAGAACTGACAGTGAATTGTTTCCCCTTTTCCTCACACGAAACGAAAAACAGAAGAATGCCTATGATATATCCTATTCGTCTCATTTCTGTAATAATTTTTTAATGTCGTTCAACTTATTCAACGCCTCTATCGGTGTTAAATTATTGATTTCAATGTTTAGCAACTCGTCACGAATCTGCGAAAGTACTGGGTCGTCCAGTTGGAAAATGCTCAACTGATATCCCTCGCGCGACTGTGCTATTTCTTGCACTGGTTTTGCGAGTGCCTGCGCACTTCCGCTTGTTCCTTCAAGTTCCTTCAAAATTTCATTGGCACGATTGACAACCGATTTCGGCATTCCAGCCATTTTTGCCACGTGAATACCAAAACTATGTTCGCTGCCTCCGGGAACCAACTTGCGTAAAAATATCACTTTTTGATTTTGCTCACGAACGGAAACGTTAAAGTTTTTCACTCGCTTGAAATTTTTCTCCAACTCGTTCAATTCGTGATAATGTGTGGCGAATAGCGTCTTTGGCTTTGCTACAGGACATTCGTGCAGATATTCCACAATAGCCCATGCAATGGAAATTCCATCGTAGGTACTCGTACCACGGCCAAGTTCGTCGAACAAGACCAACCTTCTGTCGGTCATATTGTTAAGAATATTTGCCGCTTCGTTCATCTCGACCATAAACGTTGACTCGCCTTGCGAAATGTTGTCGGACGCACCAACACGGGTGAACACCTTATCGACCAAGCCAATCGTGGCAGCATCGGCAGGCACGAAACAGCCCATCTGTGCCATCAACACAATCAACGCTGTTTGTCGCAGCAAGGCAGACTTACCAGCCATATTCGGTCCCGTGATGATAATAATCTGCTGCCGTTCGTTGTCCAAATGCACATCATTGCCAATATATTGTTCTCCGGGAGCCATTTCCGTCTCTATCACAGGGTGACGACCGTTCTTTATGTCCAAATCCAAAGAATCGTTCATCTCCGGACGAGCATAATTATTATTCACCGAAACGTAGGCAAACGAATAGAGGCAATCAATCTGTGCCACTATGCTCGCATTGAGTTGAATCGTCTCGGTATAATGTGCAATATTCTGTACCAGAGCATTATACAACTCCTGCTCTATTTCCAGGATACGTGTTTCGGCACCCAAAATCTTGTCTTCATACTCTTTCAATTCCTGCGTGATATATCGTTCCGCGCCGACCAAAGTCTGTTTGCGAATCCAGTCTTCGGGAACTTTTTCCTTATGCGTGTTGCGTACTTCTATATAATAGCCAAACACGTTGTTGAACGCGACTTTGATTTTGGGAATACCCGTCCGTTGCTCCTCGCGTTCTTGCATTTTCAATAGATAATCCTTGCCGTTAAA
>JAEEQV010000164.1:0-5500 GCA_016285445.1 Bacteroidales bacterium | reverse complement strand
GATGAACTTCCCCGACGCCGACCACACTTCGGTTGTGAGCGACACGTTCAAATATTTGGACAACAACAAGGACGAATTCGACCTCATAATTCTCGACCCTCCAGCATTTGCAAAACACGGAAAGGTTTTAAACAATGCCCTACAAGGTTACAAACGTTTGAATATGAAAGCGATAGAACAAATCAAAAAAGGTGGAATTCTATTCACATTTTCATGTTCGCAAGCCGTAAGCAAGGAAGAATTTCGGAAATCAGTATTCGCCGCTGCGGCAAACACGAAACGCAACGTCCGCATTTTGCACCAACTCACCCAGCCAGCCGACCACCCTATCAGCATTTACCATCCCGAAGGTGAATACTTGAAAGGATTGGTGCTTGAAGTGGAATAATTTTGTTTTTGTCGAAATAGCAGCCATAGAATACAATCTCCTACGCTAACCAAGTTAATTTGGGATTGGCTTTCTATGAGCCATATTTAGAGAGACGAGATTGGTTTTCTTGTCGTACGAAAAGTATTTGGGCTTAATGCCCACACGTTGAAGAATCTGGCTTGCGGGCAACGGTTGTCTGTCGTTACGTTCGTACAAGTTTTGTGCGTTGATACTGTCTGCCAAGGCTTCGGGTGTCATTTTGTAGTTGTTTTGATTCAGCACAATTATCATGGCATCGTGCAGCTTGTATTTGCCAACCGAAAGCGAATGGCTGTAGTATTTATATGGTGCGCTTTTTTCTTTCAACGCCTCTATTGCGGAATAAAAATCATCATATCCCACATATTTTGCCAAAATATCCATAACGGCACGTGACAAATTCGTATGTCCTTGTTGCCAAAGTCGTTGAATCGTTTTCTGGCTTATAGACACCTTATCCACGACCTTGCCCACTTCTTCTGCAAACAGTCTGCACTCTCCTGCTGTTCCTATTGGACGACCATATTTTTCAGCAATAGCCGATTTCAGCAGTTCAATATCATCTTTCTTAAAAGCCATACGAAAATGTTTTCTACAAAGTTAGCAAATTGACGAAACATCGTCATTATTTTTGACAATATTGCAAATACAATCGTCAACGCTATTGTAGCCAATGAATTGCGCAAGTATATTGAGCGTGCTGTCGTTTACCCGTTTTTGTTGCTTGTTCGAGCCAAGAAATATCCGTTGGAGCGTAGATAAGGAGATATTGACAGAGAGTTTTTGAAGTCGCTTCAACTCTCCCACATCATCGAGATTCATTTTATAGTTATGCATGCAGAACGTTCGTACCGCCTCAATAAACTTATTATATCCTTCTGAATCTCGTTTCATACCCATTGAATCAAAGGCAAAAAAAAGAATACTGAGTATTTTTTCAAAGCACCAACACAACTTGACCTAAATTTGACTTGAATATGAACTAAACTTGACCACGTAAACGATAGGTAAAAACATTTTTGATAGGTACATTTGTGAGATTGTAATATTGTCCTAAAACTGACCTGGGAAATTGTTGTTTGAGCGAGATGTTAAAGGTAATTTTGAAAAATTTTAAAATTATGGAACAAGAATTATTAAAACAAGTAAAAAATATTGAACGCGTTCGTTCAGAGTATTTACCCAAAAAAATTCATTTATTGTTAATTGGCGAGGCACCTCCCGATTCAAGCGACCGTTTCTTTTATTATACAGATGTAAAAACAAATGATTGGTTATTTATAGCCATTCTTAAAGCATTCAGTGGAGAAATGATTTACAAAAAATATATAGAAACCAGAAAACAATATGATATTTCTAGTTTTAAGTCTAAATACTTGAATTTACTGAAAGAGAATGGAATTTATCTTATGGATTTAAGTTCCTTTCCTGCAGGGAAAGTAAATCCAGAATCTCAGAAAGACACATTTGTAAAATCGCTCGAAAAATTGGTTGAAAATGGAAATATGGATAAAGACACCCCGATTATTTTAATAAAGAAAAGTGTCTATGAATGTCTTTATAAAAAACTAATCACAGATAGATATTCCGTTTTAAATCAACGTGTTATTCCATTTCCATCATGCGGACAACAAACGAACTTCAACGAAAAATTTTTAGATACTTTGGCAAAAAACGACATAAAAATAACAATTAAATAAAAAAGAGATGAAAGGTAAAGATGTATTCTCACGAGATGAAATCAAACAATTACAAGAATTAATATCATTAAGGGTTAAAGCAGCTCCAGATAAACAAAAAGGTATAAGAAACAAAATGAGAAAAATCGGATTTTATGGTGGAGATGACTTTGGCGTTAAAGACATGACTCTTGAAAAATTCCAATCTCTAATAGACAACGGAGAAATAACAATCAAAAACTAATGAAACGATCATTTGTTTTTATAACATTCTGTTTTTCTTTTCTATCTTCGTTTGCCCAAAGCACAATTTCTGCTGCTGGCTACGAGGCAAATGGAGATGGTTCCATGAGTGCGACCATCGGACAAGTTTTCTTTTTGGAGACAAACGATAATGGTCGCATATCACATGGAGTTCAACAGGCTTATATTATATCGGCAGAGACGGGTATTGAAATCACCGACATACAACTCTTGGTATACCCAAATCCTACCAACAATGTTTTACATTTACATATTGACGGAGAAAAAATATCAAATGTGACCTATACCCTTTTCAACAATGAATCAAAGCCGATAACCAAAGGTGTCGCAAATGATTCCGAGACACAAATTTCTATGGAAAAATACAACACTGGCGTATATTTCCTTGATGTGAAATCTAACGGGAAATCAGTGAAACGTTTTAAAATAATCAAGAATTAATTCTAACAAAAAAGAAAATGAAACGACTATTTATCTACTTTGTATTGATGTTGGCGACAATAACGTCTGTATTCGCTCAGATACCACAAACATTCAGTTATCAAGCGATTGTGCGTGACACGGAAAACAAAATAGTTGCCAACAAACAAGTATATGTGTACATCTATATTTTGCAAGGTTCTGACGAAGGCTCTGAAATTTATTCAGAAAATCACGTCGTAACTACTAACCAAAATGGTTTGATGACACTTGAATTGGGTGGCGGTAAAACCGCTTATGATTTTTCTTCTATTGACTGGAGCAAAGCCCCGTATTTTGTAAAAACAGTAACTAATGTTGACGGAAAACTCATTACTGGCATAACGCCGTTACTCGCCGTTCCGTACGCACTCTATGCTGCAAAAGCAGGTAATGTTGAAATAGATTTAAGTGATTATGCAAAGAAATCAGATATTCCTGAAGCTGTTGATTTGAGCGAATATGCCAAATCAGCCGATATAGAATCTAATTATGCTACAAAAACAGATTTAAATGCATATACAACAACTATTGATTTACTTTCTACTTACGTTGAAAAATCAGAAATGACAAGATATTGTAGCAAAGATCAAATATATGCTATGTTAGAAAACTTCTTCATAAAATTCGGTATTGATGATGGTAGTATAAAAGGTGAATTTTCAATTTCAGAAACCCAAAAGGTTTATTTCAGCAAAGGAAATCTACAATATAGGGCAAGTTCTCATTCATGGCGATTTGCCGAAAATCAATGGGATATAATTGGAGAAGACAATGAAAATATTTCTTCATCTTATAGTGGTTGGATTGACCTATTTGGTTATGGAACAAGCGGATTCAATGGAAAATATCCATACACAACAAGCACAAATGCAAATTCATATCCTAATTCTAACATAGCAGGAACGAATTACGATTGGGGTGTGTACAATGTTTTTAACAATGCTATAGGGCAATGGCGAACTTTGACAAACCAAGAATGGAGTTATTTGTTAGACAGAAAATCGGGACAACTATACAGTATTGGTACTGTAAATGGTGTATATGGCTTGATTTTATTGCCAGACGAATGGGATATTCAATCATCGGAAAATTTTACGCCACAGGCAGACAACTGGGATACGAATAATTATTCTCAAGATGAATGGGAAAGAATGCAATCAAATGGTTCTGTATTTCTTCCTGTTGCAGGTTTTCGTACAGGAACAGAATTTAAATTCTATTCTGATGCTTCAAACAAAAATTACTATGGATATTATTGGTGTAGTACAACATATCCGGATCATTCGGATCCCATCTACTATTTTAGTTTTAGTTTTACAAAAAAATCTAAATATATTACTAGACCTATAAGTATTGGCTATGGTAGAGATTGTTATTATGGAAGAAGTGTCCGTCTTGTTCGTGACGCAGATTAAAAATGTATTGTGAATAGATTTTAGTCACTATATTTCACATCAACTCACAAAACTGTTTTCATCTAATTTCCACAACTTTGAGGAAGTAGAACCCCTGGAGGGTTCGTTGCAATAATGTAGAGCCACATTGTTGTTCTATCCAGAATCGAGCCGCAGGCATTGCGGCTCTACCCTTTAATACAATACATAAAATCTCAACAAAGTGTCCTAAAACTTCCCCACTTTTTTGTTGTTTTCCATACTGCACGAATGTATTTTTGGAAAAAATAGTATATTCGTAAACTTAATAAGATTCATAATGTCTAAAAGTACCGAAGCAAATACGGAACAACAAGAAAACCAAGCACTTACAGCCGAATGCTACTTATGTGGTTATACAACGCCGGTTTCAGGCTACGACGACCCTATTCTCTTAGGCGGCTGCCCGAATTGTGGCGGCTTTACCGTTGATTTCGACGGAAATGAATTTTATGATGGAGGCTCGCTTAATATTGTTGAAAATGACGGAGGAGATGGATGGATAGAATATCTTAAAAAAAGTGAAGCAAAAAGAAAGAAAAGAAAATAGCCGCTATGATTCATTTTGTTGAAAAACCTATAGAAAGAAGTGCTGTGCGACGATTCCTCGGACGGGAGTTCTATATCGCCAAACGGTTCTTGAAATGGCATTTCTCACATACAAAGTTTTCAAAAATTGACACTACGGTCTCTGCGCCGAATGTCTGGATTGAACACAAATCTACCCTTTTGCGAAAGTTGAAAGATGTAGATATGTATCTGCAATACAATAAGATAACGAATCTGAATCTGGCAGTAGCAAAAATAAACGGCGTGGTTATCAAGCCGGGCGAAACGTTTTCCATCTGGAGAATGGTCGGCAGGCCGACCAAACGCAAAGGATACAAAACGGGAATGATGATTCACAACGGGAAAGTTGCTACGGGCGTTGGCGGCGGATTGTGCCAACTTGGAAATCTCATCTATTGGATGGCGCTGCACTCTCCTCTTACCGTAAAAGAACGCTGGCGTCACAGTTTCGATGTGTTTCCTGACGTGAACCGCACCATACCGTTTGCCTGCGGTGCCACACTCGCCTACAATTACATAGACCTTCAGTTGGAAAACAACACCGACATCACCTTCAAAATAAACCTTTGGCTCGACGACGAATTTCTACGAGGCACGCTTTGTGCCACAACTCCTGCAGATAAGGAATACGAGGTGTATGAGACCGACCAGCGTTTCGAGCAACATTGGTGGGGCGGATACAC
>JAEEQV010000163.1:0-5557 GCA_016285445.1 Bacteroidales bacterium | reverse complement strand
AAAAAATATCTTATTGCAGACACAACAATTATTGGCTGTACGTTGGTGATTACGGAGCAGATGTTCGAAAAATATGCTCAACATAATGATTTGTATTATTTTGTTCAAATTAATGGTACAAATAGATGGTGTTTGGATACATTATCATCTCAAGATTTAGTCAAAAAAGTTACTATTTACCCGACTCAAGATGATATTATAGGAAATGATGAAGCATACCAATGGTTTATAAATCGTATTAATGAACTTAGAAATAGTAAAGAAAAGATTAAGTATGGAAAAAATAAGTGACAAACAAACATATTTAAGCCTTATTAACTATCTTAATTTTACTGGCAAGGAATATGAAACGTTTTGAAATCATTGTTTTGAGGTAAATAACTCGTTGAAAAAATGGTCGTTATGCTTCTAACCAGCGGGATAAAAACACGTCGGAAACCGAATATTCAGTATGTTCTTTGGTCGTTGTGTCGAGAATTAAATCTTTGGCTATGAGGGAGGTCAAAATTCGTTGTGAATTTGCAGGCGTGCCTATCTCGTATTTCCTCAAAAAACTACTCGCTGTTGGTTGTACTACAATACCTTCTTTTGCAATGGCTTTCAAATAGTTCCATTGCTGTGGCGTAAGGAGCGAACGATATTGCAGATATATGTTTTCGTTCAATGCAATCAGTCGTGCAGCTTCTTCTTTTGCAAATTGCAGCGAAACTTTTTTGGAGGCGTTTTGAAAAATGAAATGGCATAACGATTGTGTGTAAAACGTGTGTCGTTTGGTGAATTTTAGCACAAATTCAATTGCGTCGCTTTCAATCGTTTTCCCATGCTCACTGAACAGATGTTCGATAAAATCGAAATATTTTCCATTGTCAATCTTATCAAGATATAGGTAGCTGGTGCTTGCGTAGAACGGATTTCGTGCGTTTGCAAAAATGTCGAACATAAGATGTTTCTTGCTTCCGCAGAAAATGAATCGGACGTTTGTAAGTTTTTGTATATGAGTACGTAATATGGCTTCCATGTTTACGCCTTTGTATTCACGGACTTGTTGAAATTCGTCGAATGCCACAATCACTTTTTTGTCGTGATTTTCCAAAAAATCGAAAATACTCCGTAACGTCTTCATTTTTTCCTCGTTGTCGTTGTATGACAGAGAAATTTGCGGATTACCCGTCAGTTCGTCGAACGACAAGACTGGTTTTACGCCCGCAAACACTTTCATTGCCTTTTTCAGCAGGGAAGTCTTTTTTTGAAACGATTGGATGATAGTTTCGGAGAAAACTTTTATGAACTCGTCGATAGATTGTGTGGCATAAATGTCAACGTAAAATGTTTCAAAGTCGAGTTTTTGTGTTGAAATTTCGTCGAAAGTCGGTAGATTAGTCCCGTTTTTCCCATTCTTCGTGGCGAAATTAACGTGACATTTGCCTCGTTTGTAACATAGTCAAACAGCGTTTTTAACTCCGATTCTCTGTCGCAGAATAGCGATTTGTCGGTGTATGGGGAAAGAATAAAAGGATTTTTCATGTCTCGTTTTTTTTTGTAAAAATACTATTTATTTTAGATACTACAAAATAGATAGTGATATTTAGAAAATTTTCTTTGTCATTTTCTTGCCGAAGACAAAAAGTAAAAGAAAACTTTTTATTTTTGAACTCTAAACAATTTTGATTTTGAAACTTTTTCGTTCCATAGTGCCCATTGTTCTTATGCTCTTTGCTATAAAGGGTATGGCACAGCCAATTGCCGATGAGGAATATAGGCAACGGCTTGCCGATTCGCTGAAAAAAGAGCTATCGCAGTATTATCCAAATGCAAAAATATGGGAATCCAACTGGGAGAGGTACGTGAATATTCAATTAGAAAAAGAGAATGGATGTTCCGAGAACTGGAAATATAGCTATGATTACCGCAGTAAAAAGTATAATGTAAGTTCTTTTGAGGTGAAAACAGATTCTGTTTCTGTTGAATATTCTTATGGTAAATTGCTTGTGCGTAAACAGTCGGAACCCTATAAAGTTGAATATACAAGCAAAAAGATTGATACTACCATAAGCATAATGAAGGATGGTTGTGATTATTACATTAGTAAAGTATATTATATAAACAAAGACTATGTATGGATGCTTTCCAGCACAAAAGAAAGTTGTTGGAGTGAAGAGAGGAGTGACGAATTGTGTTGGTCATACCATGAGGATGAAAATTACGAAGCGATATGGTATTTTGATAGGCTTACAAACAATAAAATTGCATATACACGTTTTTGTAATGATTCTTCAAAATGGCAGTTAAGTCAATATAGAACGTATTTTCGCGATAAAAAAGGAACAAATTGGAAAGCAGAATTTCAAGGTAGAAATATTCTCATTGAAAAAAATGAATACACTCGTAACGGAGAAGAAAAACCATTGATTTGGGTGACTTGGTCAAAGGAGAAAGGGTTTGAACCTGTCCGTAGTAGTAAGGAAACAGAATATGAATTTTATGATGGTTCGTATTACACCTTACGCAAAAATTATCTTTGGGATAGACAGGATTCTTTGTATCATTTTGTGGATAGCACAATTACCTATGAAGGAAGAAAAATAGATTCAGAACAGTTAGAACAGTTAAAAAAACGCCAAAAGGAGGAGGCTGACCGTGCTCGTGCCATTTCCGACCGCTTGTCAACATTTATTAAAGTTGACCAAGCATTTTACGAGGAGGCGTTCGGACCGCTCAAAGGACATGAGGTTGTTCTTTGTCTTGTGAGTCCTGAATTTTATAAACGAATTAAAGGTGGCTTGCCAGCCGAATACAAGCGTTGGCTAAGGAATGTTTTTGACGAGAAAATGGTTATGCCATATCTTCCCGAATATAGTTTTGATTCCGAAGGAAACATTTTAAAATACAACTACGAAGCCGACGGCTTCAATTCGTTGAGAGAGTGGTAGGAGAGATTCTGTTTGTTTTTCCCGCCGAAGACAAAAAGTGAAAGCGTTCCGATTTTGCAGTGTAATTTTATCTTTTATTCATAAATATTTCATTCGCTGTTATTGCTGTAAAACAATGTTTTATGATTAAACAGGGCTGTTGTGTTAGTTTAGTTATAAACATTTTATGAATTTCGGGAAAAGATTTTCTTATGTACGTAATATTTTTATGTATTTTTGTCCCAAACAAATGGTCATTGAGTTATGAATATAAGTATGATTGGCAGACATTTGATTCGTATCAAGGTGTTGCAGACGCTTTACGCTTATAAAAGAACGGAAAACCCCGAGTTCGAGAACTTTAACAAAGAGCTGGAGTTTAGCTTGAAAAAATCATACGAACAGTATCTGATGTTTCTGCTCATTTTGGTTGAAATTCGTCGCTATGCAGAAAAGCGTATCGGTCAAATCAAGGAACGACAGATAAAGAACGATGCTGCTTGGCAACGTCTTCAGCGTCTTGCTGACAATCGCGTCCTTCTTCAGTTGGAAAATAATGCTCAATTGCAAAAAATCATTGAACGCGAGAAAATCTCGTTGGTCAATTACCAAATTCCTTTCAAAAAGATTTTTAATACCATAATCGATTCTGAGACAGAATCTTACAATGATTATATCGCTTCGGAAGATACCTACAAGAATGACAACAACTTCATCCGCGTCATTTTGCAGAATATTATTGCCGAATCGGAGTTGTTGGCCGACACGTTCGAGGATAATTCAATCTTTTGGAACGATGATGTCGATAGCGTGATTTCGATGGTGGAAAAAACAATAAAATCGTTCTCCGAGAAAAATCCTGAAGGAGGCGAGATTCTTCCTATGTTTGCTGACGCCGACACGCACGATTTCGGATTCACCTTGTTCATAAAAACATTGAATTCGTGGGACGAGTTGACACCGTACATTCAGAAAAATCTTAAAAACTGGGAGTTGGATCGCGTTGCTGAAATGGACGTAATCATTATGCACCTGGCATTGACCGAAATGATTGTGTTTAAGGAAATTCCTATTCCTGTTTCGATGAACGAATACGTGGAATTGGCAAAATGGTACAGCACGCAAAATAGCGGCAAATTCGTTAACGGCGTTTTGCATAAAGTTTCGGAAGAATTGAAGGCCGAAGGAAAAATTAAGAAAGTTGGACGTGGATTGATTGAAAAACTATGAAGAAAGCAGTAATTTGTTTGTCCCTGATTCCTTTGTTTTTTGCCGTTTCGTGCAAACAGGGGAGTTCTACGGCTGAAACCAAGTCAACCGATACGATTACCTCAATCGAGTTTGAAAACAAGAATTATGCGTTCGGCCAGATCGTAAAAGGGCAAGTGGTGGAACATTCCTATATTTTCAAGAATACGGGGAATATTGACCTGATAATTGAGGAGGTTGATCCTTCGTGTGGCTGTACCACGCCGGAATGGACAAAAGAACCGGTAAAACCGGGCGAGAAAGGAAAAATCATCGTGAAATTCGACACGCAACATCAGAGTTTGGGAAACAAGACCAAGCAAGTTGCCGTGTATTCCAACACGTCGCCGTCACGAAATCTGCTTCAATTTACGGCACAAGTCGTCGGTGAATAGATTTTTTTAATTTGTTTGTCTATATGCTTTAAAAATTTCTCGAATACATTTATTTTTGCATAAACAATAAAACGATAGGATATGTTACAGATTTTATTACAAGAACCAGCAGGAGGCGGAATGGGTAGTCTGCTACTGTTAGTGGGCATTATGGTGATTTTCTTCATCTTTATGATTCGTCCACAAATGAAAAAACAAAAAGAAGAACAAAAATTCCGTGAAGGATTGAAAAAAGGCGATTCTGTGGTTACAATCGGCGGAATCTTCGGAAAAATTGTTGAAGTCAAAGGCGACAACAGCGTTTTGTTGGAGGTTTCAAAAGATGTTGTCATAAAAATCAGCAAATCGGCGTTGTTGAAGGATCCTGCCGATGTTGGCGAACAACAAAAATAGTTTCTTTTTGTATTTTATAGCACAAAGGTTGATGTTTATTCGTCAACCTTTTTTATTTTTACGAGGTGAAAACGATGGAACGAAATAGTAGCAAGATAAAATTGTTGAAAGGACTTCGGCTGTATGTCCCGTTCTTCATTTGTTTGGCTATCTCGGCAACATTGTGGTTCGTGCGTGAGATGGGCAAGACCTACGACGAACAACTGACGCTTTCCGTCTCGTATGAAAACATTCCCAAATCGCTCGTACTCGTGTCGCAAATGCCAAACGAGATACAAGTATTGGTGGAATCTTCGGGCTGGGGAATCCTGAATCATTATCTGTTTGGCACAAAGCATCTGAAAATTGATGTCGGACAACTCAAAAAAACGAATATTTCCCGAATAAACACCAAGGATAACCGAATACTTTCGGTTTTGGGCGAGCAGTTGAAGGTGATGGAGGCATATCCGACGGAAATAGGTTTCGTCTTTGAGAAAATCCATTCTCGAAAAGTGCCGGTAAAGGTCGATATCTCGCTTTCCTACGAACAACAATATGAATTGTCGGATATGGTTATTACACCCGATTCCATCACTGTTTATGGTGCTGCTGAGATTATCGACACCTTGG
>JAEEQV010000162.1:0-5590 GCA_016285445.1 Bacteroidales bacterium | reverse complement strand
GCATGAACATAACAATAAACTTATGTAACTAATTATCAGAACGTTTAGAAATCTCATATTTTACCGAAATCAAGCAGTTTAACCAATAACCCGGAATAGGAATAAACCATAATACAGGCCCCATGTGAATAAATTCAGGATTGAAACGGAATGACAATGACAAATTTTTGTTGACAAATTCTTTCAATTCATATTCAAAAACGAGTCCAACGCCAAGAAAACCAGGATAATTGTACGTTGTCTCATATTCGGTAATACCACTAAATACATAACCATCTCGGTGGTAATCATACGCTATTTTGAAAACCTTATCATGACAATGAAAAAATTCCCCTCCTATATTATATCCAAGCCAAAAGACTGAATTTTGACGTTCAAAAACATTCCACGTTTTCATATATCTAAGGGCAAAACGTTGATTAAACGGGCGAACTCTTGTGTAATAAACTCCTCCATCTGTCACATCCCCATGCGTGCCATCAAATTCTGTCCAATTCATATAATGAGAAAAAACAAAACTTTTACGTTTTTTCATATCTTTATTCCAATGATACGCAAGCGAATAGCCATAACAATTTCGCCATTCATCAAACCAACCACAATTCGAATACAATCCTCCAAATTCCACTTGCTGCGAAAAAGCATTCGTGAAACTGCACATCAGTACACATAGAATTGCTATCCGTTTTAACCGCATATTGTGATAGTTTTTCTTTTTATTTCACAACCTTGCCCCGTAGCGTTGCCGAACTTGACGAAACAATTGTAACGTTCACAAAATCACCAAGTTTCACATTGTCGGCAGGAAATACGACGGTCTTATTTTGAGAAGTTCTTCCTCGCCATTCGCACTCGTCTTTTTTGGAAACGCCGTCAATCAAGACTTCAAACGTCTTGCCCACATCTTCAGCATTCTTTTTTCGTGAAAGTTCATTCTGCACTGCAATAATTTCGTTCAAACGGCGAACTTTCACATCATCGGGAACATTGTCGGGCATACGCTTGGAAGCGACCGTACCCTCGCGTTCGGAGTATTTGAACATAAACGCGCTGTCGTATTCAACCTCACGCATAAGCGAGATAGTTTCTGCCTGCTCCTCTTCAGTTTCGTCGGAAAAACCGCACATAATGTCGGTTGTGATTGACGCTTCGGGCAAAATGGCGCGAATAGCGGCAACCCGTCCCAAATACCAATCACGAGTGTAACGACGGTTCATTCGTTGCAAAACGGTGCTGCTACCACTCTGCACAGGCAAATGAATCCACTTGGCAAGATTGTCGTATTTTGCCATCACATATAGCAAATCGTCTGACAAATCCTTGGGATGCGATGTGGTGAAACGTATTCTCATCTGCGGAACGGCACATGCCACTCGTTCAAGCAGTTGCGGAAAAGAAACTATCGCTCCGTCTTTTTCAAACTTATACGAATTCACATTTTGACCAAGCAATGTAACTTCCTTATATCCATCGTTATACAACGTCTTTACCTCTTCAACAATGGAATCCACATCACGGCTCCGTTCACGGCCGCGAGTGTAAGGAACTATGCAATACGAGCAGAAATTGTTGCATCCGCGCATAATCGACACAAACGCCGAAATCTTGTTGTCGTCGTAACGATAAGGATAAATGCCCGAATAGGTTTCGGTGAGCGACAATTCCGTATCAATTGCGTGACGGCTCAATTCTGCCTTTGCAATCAACTGAGGCAAAGAGCGATATGAATCAGGACCGGCAACAATGTCAACCAAGTCCTTTTTCTCGAACAGACGGTCTTGCAGACGTTCAGCCATACAGCCAATCACGCCAACCAGCAGTTGTGGCTTGGTTGCACGCAATTTCTTCAATTCGTTCAGACGCTGAATTATCTTGTTTTCAGCATGTTCGCGGATGGAACAGGTATTCAGCAGAATCACATCGGCTTCCTCGAGCGTTTTGGTGTATTCAAAGCCGTCCTTCCTCAAAATTGCCGCAACAACCTCGCTATCAGCGATATTCATCTGGCAACCGTATGTTTCGATATGTAATTGTCTCATAGTCTTAAATTGTGGCGTAAAGATAGAGATTTAACCTCAATTTTCAGTGACGGATCCAAGTTACAATCCTAAAAATTTCTTCGCATTATTATAAAAGATATTTTCAAGTCCCTTTTCATCAACACCACAAGCCATCACTTTCTGAATCTCAACTGTCGGATGATGAAACGGTGAGTCGATACCGAACATAACCCGTTCATGTCCGACAGTTTCGTATGCGTTTCGTATTTGGCAACTCATCGATGTTCCTGATGTTTCAAGCCAGATGTTGTCATAACGTTTTGCCATAGTTATTGCCGCCTCAACATACACTCCGTGAGCATGTCCCATGTGAATCATCACTATTGGCAAATGCGGATGTCGCTCTGCCAACAGACCGATTTGCCAAGGAAGAGCAAACGGTTCGTGTCCTGAATGGATGAACAAAGGTTTTCCGTATTTCTCGCATATTTCGGCAACAGGATCAACGCAAGGAGCATCGGCGGTATAGCCGTCGAACAATGATTGTAATTTTGCCCCTGCAAAATGCTCGTCGCGAATGTAATGTTCAAGCAAATCATACGCAGGTTGACCTTGTGCACAATTCACCCACATCAATGGCACAATCTTGTCGGGATGTTGTTTGTAAGCAACAAGCGTATCATCGTTGGAATAGGCGCTTGCCGCACAAAGCACTGTTTTTTCTATGTTATATGTCTGCATTTGCTCAACCAACCGTTCCGCATCAAAATTAATGTTAAACGGACTTCCGAACGCCCCAATGTGCGTATGAGCATCGATTTTTCGTATTCTACAAAAATTATCCATCGTTATTGTAATGAAAATTATCGATGCAAAAATATCTAAAAATCTTAATTATTCATTTCTTCAGTATTGCAGATAGTCGTTTTCTTTTGTGTTTGGATAAATCGCCAACGATAAAATTTCCGAAAAAAAATCTATTACGCTCGTTGAATAAGATTATTTTTGTATAATTGCAAAACAGATTTACAAACAACTTAAAAATTATAAAATTATGGCTCACAAAATTTCAGAAGACTGTATAGCATGTGGCGCTTGTCAAGGAGAATGCCCAGCAGGTGCTATCGAAGAAGGCGACATTTTCAAAGTAAACCCAGACACTTGTACTGACTGCGGTTCTTGCGAGGACGTTTGCCCAACAGGTGCTATCAAACCAGAAGAATAGCATTTCTCTTCTTCAAAAATTAAGGTCGATTCCGAAGGATCGACCTTTTTTGTATATTTTTGAAGCGAAAATAGTTACACATATAATGTAATGATACAATTCGAAGAATTTGAACTGAAAAACGGACTCCGTTTCTACGTCAACATTGATAAAACTACGCCGTTCGTTGCTGTCAACACGCTTTACAATGTAGGTTCACGTGATGAAAATCCCGAAAAAACGGGATTTGCGCACCTCTTTGAACATCTTATGTTTGGCGGTTCAAAACATATTCCTTCGTTCGACACTCCTCTTCAAAAAGTGGGTGGCGAAAACAATGCGTTCACCACAACCGACATCACCAATTATTACATCACCATTCCTTCGTGCAATCTCGAAACGGCATTTTGGTTGGAATCGGACAGAATGTTGGAACTGGCTTTTTCGCAGAAAAGTTTGGACACACAGAAAAACGTCGTGTGTGAGGAATTTAAGCAACGATACTTAAACCGTCCCTACGGGGATTTATGGTTGCTTGCCCGACCACTCGCCTACAAGGTTCATCCCTATCAATGGGCTACAATCGGCAAGGAACTAAGCCATATAGAACAAGCCACGTTAAAGGACGTGAAAGATTTCTTCTTTGGTCATTATGCCCCCAACAACGCTGTTGTTGCCATTTCGGGAAACGTGTCACTACGTTCGGTGAAACATTTGGCAAAAAAATGGTTTGGCAACATTCCCCGTCGTGATATTGTGCCACGAAACATACAACAAGAACCCGAACAAACAGAAAAACGCACGCTCACGATTGAGCGCAACGTTCCCGCATCATGTTTGTTCAAGACATATCACATGTGCGGTCAAGACAATAAGGATTTTTACACCACCGACCTGATTTCCGATATTCTTTCCAATGGGAAATCGGCACGATTGTATCAAAATCTGGTGGTCAAGCAGAAACTTTTTAGCGAAATCAATGCGTACATCACCGGCGAGAACGATCCGGGACTTTTTATCATTACAGGGAACCTAAATCCTTCTGTGTCAATGGAAACGGCAGAAAAAGCAATTCACGTGGAACTGCAAAAAATAAAGGAAGGGTTTGTGTTCGACTACGAATTACAAAAGGTGAAAAACAAATTTGAAAGCACGACTATTCTCGATGAAATCGACGTACTTTCAAAAGCGAAAGCCCTCGCCTATTACGCCAATATGGGTGATGTGAATCTTATAAACAA
Organism: Bacteroidales bacterium; assembly: GCA_016285445.1. Lineage (GTDB taxonomy): Bacteria > Bacteroidota > Bacteroidia > Bacteroidales > UBA1715 > UBA1715. The sequence continues at coordinate 1,145 of JAEEQV010000162.1, read as the reverse complement.
CCGTTTGGAAAAATACGCCGAAGTATCGCTTATTGATGTAAAACGCGTGTCGGACAAACTATTTGATGACAAAAACGACTCGACGGTGTATTATATGGCAAAATAAATCACTGCTTTAATTCAATTTTTCATACAAAAAGTTTTACTTTGCAAAAAAAATGATGAAAGTATATTACAAAATCGGTATAGCATTGCTACTCGTTGGAATTGTAGCGTTTGCCATGCCTACAAAAAACAAAAAAACTCCGAAGATGGAAAATGCAATTGTAACGTTTGAAACGAACTATGGTACAATAAAAATAAAATTATACAACGAAACACCGCTTCATCGCGACAATTTCATCAAGTTGGCCGAAGAACATTATTACGACAGTTTGTTGTTTCACCGTGTGATTGACAATTTTATGATTCAGGCAGGCGACCCGAAATCAAAAGGTGCCGTCGCAGGAACGCAATTGGGAACTGGCGGACCAGGTTATACCATTCCCGCCGAATTTAATCCTAATCTTATCCATAAAAAAGGGGCTGTTGCCGCTGCCCGACTTGGCGGACCACAAAATCCCAAGAAAGAATCTTCTGGCTCACAATTCTATATCGTTGTTGGTCAGACTGTTCCAGCAGAACAATTGACTGCCATGGCTGCTCAAAAAGCGGAACAAGCCAAGGCTGAATATATTCAGTCGCAATTGTACAAACCAGAAAACAAGGAACATCTGAACGAACTTATTCAGTTACAGCAAATTGGTGACCGTCAGAAGTTTATGGAGAAATGGAACGCTTTTGGCGAATTATATAAAGATTCGTTGGCAAATATCCAGACTCTTTCCTATACCGAAGAACAAAAGAACATTTATAGCACAATCGGCGGAACGCCCCACCTTGACATGGACTACACCGTTTTTGGCGAAGTAATTGACGGTCTGGCAGTTGTCGATTCCATTGCAAAAGTTAAGAAAGACAGATATGATCGTCCTCTTAACGATGTCATAATTACGAAAGTATCAGTTGAAAAATAAAAGATATGTTGCAACAGATTATAAATCAAATCCTTAAAGATGTTGAGGATTTCAAGGCAGAAAACAAAGAACAAGTTGAAGAATTTCGTTTGAAATTCCTATCGAAAAAAGGTGAGTTAAATAAAGTTT
>JAEEQV010000161.1:0-5593 GCA_016285445.1 Bacteroidales bacterium | reverse complement strand
AAAACAATGAAGAAACTACTCTTATTGATCTGTCTTTGTTTATGTGTACAAATTGGTTATGCACAGACAACTCATGAAAGGAAATTATACACTGTGGCAAATACTTGTACATCAACATCGGATCCTCAATCAAAACATGAACAACAAAAGTATTTTTCATTAGCATATTTTAAAGACGATACCATTTATATAAATTTTTCAGAAATTTGTTGTTACATGGATGTTTATCTTGTGGCAACAATCGATGACAATCATATAACTTTTTCTTCATACGAGCTTGAAAATGACGACTATAGAGGTTCTGGTACAATAACAGATGATTATCTTTCCATTGATTACACTATTTCTTATGGTTATTCTCAAGAAATTTCTGAAACATGCCACATGGAATCCATACCAGATAAGTCATCTGCTTTTATGATTGAAAAATCTTTGTCAAATTTTCCTAACCCCGTAAAAAACAAACTAACTTTATCCTTGCCCAAAGCAGAAAACGAAATCAAAATTTTCGACCTGCAAGGCAAATTGTTGTTGCAACAGAATGTCGGTTTTTCATCAGAAATAAATGTTTCTATGTTGCCAACGGGAATGTATGTTTTGGTAGTTAATGGAGAGTCGTATAAATTTGTGAAAGAATAAAGAATCGTTCTTCTTTGTTTCACTAAACACGTTCCCAATCAGTAGGGACGCATTGAATGCGTCTGTAAATTTCGTTTGAAAAAACAAGGACGCACGCAGTGCGTCCCTACAATTCCGTATTCTGTTAGAGTGGGTACGTCGCCGAAAGAAATGGAACAGTAACTACGCTATGTCTCTACAAATATGTTTTATACAAACGAATAGCTTTGGTCCTTTTCGTCCATATATTCGTCGAGGGTTTTCATCGGTTTAGTGATGATTACGCGGCCTGAACGGATAAATTCAAGGATTCCCAGTGGACGGAGTTTTTCCAATAATTCCTGCGTCTGTTCTGCCGTTCCCGTCTTTTCAATGACGAAGTATTCTTGTTGCATATCAAGAATTCGGGCGTTGTTTTCGCGGATGAAGCGTCCCATGTTTATCATCTTGATTGCCGACATCGGCATTTTGTAAAGTGCCAATTCTTGGGCAATAAGTTGTTCTTCTTCGTAGAAGAATGCCTTGATGACTTCCACAAGTTTATCTATCTGATTTACAACTTTTTCAACCGTTTCTCTCGTAGAATTTACCACAATGGTGAAACTGTGTATTCCTTTGATTTGCGATTCCGAAACCGTCAAACTTTCGATGTTGATTTTACGGCGAGTGAACACAATGGTGATTTTGTTCAGCAAACCGATGTGGTTTTCCGTAAATGCAGTGATTGTATATTGTTTTGTCTCCATAATCTTAATGTAATTTCATGTCAGAAACTCCGTCACCTGGCTCAACCATTGGAAGAATGCCTTCTTCTGGTTCAATTGCAACTTCGAGCACGTATGGCTTATCGTCGGCCAACATTCTGTCGATTGCGGCAGAAAGGTCTTTGCGTTCAACCACGCGTTCGCCGGCAATCTGCCAACCTTTGGCTATGGTAATGTAGTCGGGCCCGGCAATGTCAACAAACGAATAGCGGTGACCGAAGAATCGTTCCTGCCATTGACGCACGTTTCCAAGATATGTGTTATTCAAAAGAACAATTTTCAATCCGATATTGTCGGCTGCCATGGTGCCTAATTCTTGTGCTGTCATTTGGAAACCGCCATCGCCAACAAATGTGATTACTCGTTTTTCAGGACGACCAACTTTTGCTCCCACGCCAGCGGGTATGCCGTAACCCATGGTTCCAAGTCCACCAGACGTAATGATTTTTGAGCCGTTTTTGAATTTGTAATAACGGCAGGTTGCCATTTGATTTTGTCCAACGTCGGTAACCACAATAGCAGTTCCCTTTGTCTTTTCCGAAATCATGTTAATAACCTCGCACATTTTTATATCACCATCTTTAGGATGAATTGCTGGTTCAATAACTTGCTCTTTTTCAATTTCGTACAAAGGTTTGAAACTTTGTATCCATTCGGTATGTTTAGCAGGTTTTACAGCTTTGGCGAGAGCCTGTAATGCCGTTTTTGCATCACAGTTTACGGCAAGAGTAGGTTTCAAAATCTTGCCAATTTCGGCACGGTCAATTTCAATATGGATGATTTTTGCCTGTTTTGCAAATTTTGCCAAATTTCCCGTCACGCGGCTGTCGAAACGAAGTCCTACACCAATAATAACATCTGCTTCATTGGCTTTAATGTTTGGCGCATAATTCCCGTGCATTCCAAGCATACCAACAAAATTGGGATGTTCATAATCAATGGTATTTAAACTCATTATTGTTGACGCAATTGGAATATCTGCACGTTCCGATAATTCCATCAATTCTTTTTGAGCTTGTGCTATCTCAATACCGTGACCAGCAAAGATGATAGGCTTTTCTGCCTTGTCAATCAATGCGATTGCCTCGTTGATTTCTGTTTGGTTCAGTTTTGGGTACGGATAATAACCGCGAACGTATTCACATGGTTTGTATGTGAAATCGCCTACTTCGGCAACTAAGGCATCCTTCGTGATGTCAATCAACACAGGACCTGGACGACCTGTGCGGGCAAGATAGAACGCTTTTGCCACGATTTCGGGAATTTCGTCGGCCGAAGTGATTTGGTAATTCCATTTCGTGATAGGCATGGTAACACCAATAATATCAACTTCTTGGAACTCGTCGGTACCCAAAGAGCGGGAAACAACCTGTGCGGTGATGGCTACAATAGGCGTTGAGTCAATCATTGCGTCGGCAATACCCGTAACAAGATTTGTGGCACCGGGACCCGAAGTCGCCATACAAACGCCCACTTTTCCCGTAGCACGTGCGTAACCTTGTGCCGCATGAACGGCTCCTTGCTCGTGGCGGGTGAGTATGTGACGTAATTTGTCGGTGTAACTATATAATTTATCGTACAAAGGCATAATCGTTCCGCCCGGATAACCGAAAACGGTGTCGATTCCTTCGTTTGTCAAACATTGTAACAGTGCGTCTGAACCAGTCATGTTTTTAATTATGAGTTAAGAATTAAAAGTTTTGAATTATGAGTTTCTCATTGTGCATTATGAATTGTGCATTGTACATTATTCAATCACTCTCACGCCACCAAGGTCAGCCGAAGCAACGTTTTGTGCATATACTTTCAGCGAATCGGGAACGAAACGTTCTCTGTTCGGTTTGAAAGCGTTTTTGCCTTTTGCAAGTTCTTCGTTTCTTCGTTTTTCCATTTCTTGGTCGGAGATGAGCAATTCCACTTTACGGTTAGGAATGTCGAACAAGATTGAATCTCCGTCGCGTACCAATCCGATTTCGCCACCGCTTGCCGCTTCGGGCGATACGTGTCCGATTGACAAACCAGAAGTTCCGCCAGAGAAACGCCCGTCGGTGATGAGTGCGCATGCTTTGCCCAAATGTTTTGATTTCAAATACGAAGTCGGGTAGAGCATTTCCTGCATGCCCGGACCACCTTTCGGACCTTCGTAGATGATGACAACCACGTCGCCTGCCTGAATTTTGTCGGTGATGATTGCTTCGCACGCATCTTCTTGAGAATGAAATACTTTCGCCGTTCCTTTAAACGTGAACAGTGATTCGTCAACACCGGCAACTTTCACGATACAACCTTCTTTGGCGATGTTTCCGAACAATACTGCCAGACCGCCGTCTTTGGTGTATGCGTTCTTAATGTCGCGAATAGAGCCGTTTTCACGGTCGGTGTCGAATTCCTTGTACATAGTGTTTTGAGAACCCATAGCCGTTGTTCTGTCGCCTTTTGGAGCACTTTTGTAGATTTCCGTCAATTCAGCCTTTGCAGTCGGGCGAAGAATGTCGTATGAATCCAACGCTTCTTTCAATGTCAGTCCGTCAACACGTTTTACTGAAGTGTCGAGCAAGCCGTTACGGTCAAGTACGCCAAGGATTCCCATCACGCCACCGGCACGGTTCACGTCTTCTATGTGATATTTCTTCGTATTAGGAGCAACTTTGCAGATACAAGGAACTTGACGTGACAACATATCAATGTCTTTCATCTTGAATTCCACACCTGCCTCGTGAGCAACAGCCAAAAGGTGAAGCACCGTATTTGAAGAGCCGCCCATTGCAATATCCATCTTCATTGAGTTCAAGAATGCCGCACGAGTGGCGATAGAACGCGGAAGAACCGAAGTGTCGCCGTCGTAGTAGTATTTCTTGGTATTTTCAACGATTTGTTTTGCCGCACGGATAAACAAATTCTCACGATTCTTATGCGTAGCCACAATGCTACCGTTGCCAGGAAGCGACAAACCAAGCGCTTCGGTCAAGCAGTTCATGGAGTTAGCCGTAAACATACCCGAGCAAGAGCCACAGGTAGGACAAGCGTTTTTCTCAACAGCGTCGAGAGTCGCATCGTTTACGTTCGAATCAAGAGCCATAACCATGGCGTCAATCAAATCATATTTTTCTTTGTTGATTACGCCGGCTTCCATAGGTCCACCCGAAACGAAAATTGTAGGAATGTTCAGACGCATGGCGGCAATCAGCATACCTGGAGTGATTTTGTCGCAGTTGCTGATGCATACGAGAGCGTCAACTTTGTGAGCGTTGCACATGTATTCCACGCTGTCGGCAATAATTTCACGTGAAGGAAGCGAGTAGAGCATACCCGTGTGTCCCATAGCGATTCCATCGTCGATTGCAATAGTGTTGAACTCAGCCGCAAAACAGCCTTGTGCCTCAATCGCAGCCTTCACTTTCTGTCCAATCTCGTGAAGATGAACGTGTCCGGGAACAAATTGTGTAAATGAATTCGCAATGGCAATGATAGGTTTGCCGATTTGTTCTTCTTTCATACCATTAGCACGCCAAAGGCTTCGTGCTCCTGCCATCAAACGACCTTGCGTCGATGTTTCGCTTCGTAACGGAAATCCCATTGTATTTTTATTTAATTCTTAAATATGTGGCTTCGACAAGCTCAGCCACCATTAATTCTCAATTATTTATTTAACATTCCCGTTGCTTTTTGAAGATAGATTTTGGCCATAATCCAGTCGATTTTTGAGTCAATGTATTCCGAGTTCGCCTGTAACCAAGCGGTTTGAGCCTCGGTTAATCCCGATGAAGGAATCACGCCTTCCTCGAAACCGAGCGTCGCCATACGGAGATTTTCTTCCGCATCGCTCATCTTTTCCTCCATCATTTTCACACGGGATTTTGCTTCTTCAATTTGTCTTTCATATTGATTAACTTGAAGCATAATCTTTTCCGTTGCGTCGTCTAATTTATATTGTGCGATTTTCTCATCGGCTTTTGCTTTGCGAATCTTGTTGTATCCTTCGCCCCATTGCAGAATAGGAATTTTTGCAACAACGCCCACATTCCAGAATCCGTCGAATTCGTTTTGGAAACCATCGGGGCAGGATGGATTTGTCACAACGTAGTTGCCGAACGCCGCAACAGTTGGCAAATAATCGGAACGGGTAAGGTTCACGTTTTGTTTGTAGATTTCTGTTGCCAAAGAAAGGCTTTTCAGTTCGGGACGATTTTCTATAATGTCGGCTTCGGTGT
>JAEEQV010000160.1:0-5607 GCA_016285445.1 Bacteroidales bacterium | reverse complement strand
GGTGAGGAAACGATTCGCGTTTATCCGAATCCGGCGACGACGACCTTGTATGTGAACTCCGAGGCTGAGATTGTTGCTGTTCAGTTGGTTTCGTTGCAAGGACAAGTTGTTTACCGGGAAAATGTGAACGGTGGCGAGATTGCAATCGATGTGCAACAAATTAAGAAAGGTTTGTATGTGCTTGTGATTGAGTACGTTGGAACGGTTTCTCGTCAGCAAGTTGTGATTAAATAGAAAAGATAGGGTGAAAATACGTGATTTGTTCTTTTTTTTATTTTATTTGCATAAAATTATGCTTTTTTATGATTGACAGAAAACGATGAAGAACACGTATTTTGATTTGATAGAACAAAGTTTCTACTTCCCGCAGGAGGGTTTCGACCTTCGCGATGGTTTCCTTACTTTTCAAGGAGTTTCTCTCAAATATTTAATTGACAAATACGGTACGCCGTTCCGGTTTATATACTTGCCGAAAATTGGCGAACAGATTCGTAAAGCCCGAAATCTTTTCAATAAGGCGATAAAATACTATAATTACAAAGGTAATTACGAATATTGCTACTGCACGAAGTGCAACCACTTCTACCACGTGATTAACGAGGCATTGAAGCACGATGTGAATCTTGAGACCTCGTCGTCGTTCGACATCGACCTCATTATAAAATTGTATCAGGCAAAGAAGGTTGACAAACATTTGACTGTGGTCCACAATGGCTACAAAACCGACGAATATCTAAAGAAAATTGTGCTTTTGCGTGACTTGGGATTTCACAATACCATTACCATTCTCGACAGCACCGAGGAATTGGACCGTCTTGAAAAAGTGATGGGGCGCAAAAAAATGAAAGTGGGCATTCGTATGGCAATCAACGAAGAATCGCAGTCGGCATATTATACTTCGCGTCTGGGGATCAGTCCGAATGAAATCATTCATTTTTATAAGCGCATAAAAACCAAAAAGAACTTGGAGTTGAAAATGCTTCATTTCTTTGTGGATTCAGGTATAAAAGACAGTCTTTACTATTGGGGCGAGTTCCAAAAGGCATTGAAAGTGTACATAGAACAGAAGAAACAATGCGACACGTTGGATAGTCTTGATTTGGGTGGCGGTTTGCCGATCAGAAACCATTTGGGTTTTGAATATGATTACGATTATATTATTGGCGAAATCATCAAAAACATAAAAGAATCGTGTGCCAAGGAAAAGATTGAGGAACCTAATATTTATACGGAGTTCGGGAAATACACGGTAGGCGAGAGTGGCGCAATTATTTTCCAGGTGCTTGAGCAAAAACAGCAAAACGACGCCGAGTGTTGGTATATCATTAACAACAGTTTGATGAACACCATTCCCGATGCGTGGGGTATTCACGAGAAATTCATCTTGTTGCCTATAAACAAGTGGAAAAACGAGTATAAGCGTGTGAATATTGGCGGTATTAGTTGTGACCATTCCGACTATTACAATTCCGAGGACTTGAATCAGGAAGTGATGTTGCCGTCGTATTCAGAGAAGGAGAAAGAGCCGTTGTACATTGGCTTTTTCCATACTGGCGCGTACCAAGATTCCATTAGCGGTTACGGAGGCATAAAGCATTGTTTGATACCTTCGCCAAAATACATTGTGATTGACCGTGACGAGACGGGCAATTTCAAGGACTACGTTTATCGCGAGGAACAGACTGCTGAGGATATGTTCAATATCTTGGGGTATAACGAGGCGGATAAACAGAAATAATTTATTTGTCACTTTTTCTCTTGAAAGAAAAAGTAACCAAAAAGTTCAAGACGGACTTGCTCAGCTAAAAATCAACTACGTTCCGCTAAAAGAGTTGAAGTGCCACACTATCGTGGTGTAAGCCGTTTCGGATTAAGGCACCAACTCTTTTTCACGCTACACTTCGTTGATTTTTTTAACGCTTTGCAACTCAGTCGAAATGCCGTAGGTATGGACAAAGGCGTAATTTTCTTCTCTGATAATTTTGTGTGGAAGATAAAAATGCCCCGTTGAAGGACGAGGCAACAAAAAACATTCTTGTCAAAAACTTTTTTAAGATGTATCATGTTTTGAAACAAGTTGTTTTTATTTTTGTAAAACAAGATTCATTTCTTTTAAATAAAAATCGTAAACTAAACATTTAAATTATGAAAACAATCGCAGATTTTATAGGGTTATATCCATTATCTAAAACATTAAGGTTTGAACTGAAACCTATCGGCAAGACAAAAGAAAACATAGAAAATAATGGTATTCTTGAAAGAGACAATGAACGTGCCATTGCATATAAAGCCGTTAAAAAGGTGATTGATGAATATCATAAGTCCTTTATAGAAAACAAACTGACGAATTTTGAATTGGATAATGCCCAACTGAAAGAATTCTTTTTTCTCTATCATCTTCCTGTTACCGACACGCAACGCAAAAGTGATATGCCAAAATTACAGGAAAGCCTGCGAAAGCAGATTTCTGACCGCTTTATCAAAGATGAGTATTATAAGCGGTTGTTTGGCAAGGAATTAATTCGTGAAGATTTGATAGATTTTATCAATACTCCCTATTACGAAAATGTTATCCGAAGTGTGCCAGGAAATGAACAATTAACTGATGAAGAAGTAAAACAAGTTCAAGAAAATACGAAAAGAGAAATTGCCCAATTCAAGGATTTCACGACCTATTTTGGAGGTTTTTACGAAAATCGCAAAAACATGTATGTTGCCGAAGACAAGGCTACTTCAATCGCTCATAGAATGATTGACGAAAACTTGCCTAAATTCATTGATAATATGGCTGTATTTGAGAGAATTGCGGCAAGCGATGTGGCGAAGCATTTCGGTGAATTATACAAGAATATGGAATCCTATCTGAACGTTGCTTCTATCAGTGAAATGTTCCAATTGGATTATTTCTCCATGGTGTTGACTCAAACCCAAATTGATGTGTACAACGCCATAATTGGTGGAAAAACCTTGGACGATGGGACTAAAATTCAAGGACTTAACGAGTATGTCAATTTGTTCAACCAACAACAAAAAGATAAAGCGGACAGACTGCCAAAACTCAAATCTCTATTCAAGCAAATTTTGAGCGAGCGCAATGCCATTTCATGGTTGCCCGATGAGTTTGAAAGCGATAATGAAATGCTGCAAAGCATTGAAAGATGCTATCAAGACTTGAAATTGCAAGTTTTTGAGGGTGAACATTCGTTGAAAGTTCTGCTTGGCACTATTAACGATTTTGATATTGAGCACATTTATATACCAAACGATTTACAACTTACCGACATCTCACAAAAATATTATGGCAGTTGGTCGGTAATTAAAAACGCACTTGAGGAAACAATTAAAAACTCCAATCCTCAAAAGCCGAAAGAAAATGGAGAACAATATGAAGAACGGATTGCCAAATTATTGAAAAATAACGACAGTTTTTCTATTGCCTATATTAACAAACTGGTACAGAACGAGATAGAAAGTCCTAAACCTATTGAGGATTATTTTGCGAAAATGGGTGCGGAAGACAATGAAAACGGACAGAAATTAAACCATTTTACACGTATTGAAAACGCCTACACTGAGATAAAACAACTGCTGAATACAGAATATCCTATAGGCAAAAGTCTTTCGCAAGACAAAGCGAACGTTGAGAAAATCAAGAATTTGCTTGATGCCATAAAAGACTTGCAACATTTTGTAAAACCATTGTTAGGCTGTGGCACAGAAAGCGAGAAAGACAATCGTTTCTATGGCGAATTCGTTCCTCTGTGGGAAACACTCGACCAAATTACACCGCTCTACAATATGGTGCGAAATCGAATGACAAAGAAGCCTTATTCAGAGGAGAAAATAAAAATCAATTTCGACAATGCCCAACTTCTGGATGGTTGGGACGAAAACAAAGAAACCGCTAATGCGTCCATTATCTTATGTAAAGATGGAGGCTATTACCTGGGTATATTCAACAAAGACTATCGGAAGTTGTTAAGCACACCTATGCCGTCGGATGGTGAATGTTATAACAAGTTGGTCTATAAATTCTTTAAAGACATTACTACAATGGTCCCGAAGTGTACAACACAGACAAAGGATGTCGTTTCACATTTTGCTCAAAGTACAGAAAACTATACTCTATTCGACACCAAGACTTTTAATGATTCTGTTACAATCACGAAAGAAATATTTGACCTTAACAATGTATTATACAATGGAGTCAAAAAGTTCCAGATAGAATATCTGCGTTCTACGGGCGACAAATCGGGATATGAACATGCTGTAACAACATGGAAATCTTTTTGTATGCAATTCCTGAAGGCATACAAAAGCACGTCAATTTACAACCTCGCATTAGTTGAAGAAAAAATCGATAGCTATTCTGATCTTAGTTCCTTCTACAATGCAGTTAATCTGTTATTGTATAATCTTTCTTACAAAAAGGTTTCTGTTGCTTATATCGATCAATTGGTTGACGAAGGAAAAATCTACCTTTTCCAAATCTACAATAAAGATTTCTCACTTTATAGCAAAGGCACGCCCAATATGCACACGCTTTATTGGAAGGCGTTGTTTGATGAGAGGAATCTAGCTGATGTAGTTTACAAGTTGAACGGCAAAGCTGAAGTCTTTTTCCGCAAGCACAGCCTTGTGGCGGCAAAACCGACGCTTCCTGCAAATCAGCCAATAGCGAACAAAAAGGTTCAAAACAAGAAAAAAGAGAGCACATTTACATACGATCTTATAAAAGACCGCCGTTATACGGTTGACAAATTCCAGTTCCATGTGCCAATTACCATGAATTTCAAGGCATTGGGCATGAACAACATAAACTCGTTGGTGAACGCCTACCTGAAAGAATCCAAGACCACGCATATAATCGGAATTGACCGCGGTGAAAGACATTTGCTGTATCTATCATTAATTGATATGAAAGGTAATGTTGTGGAACAATATTCTTTGAATGAAATCGTGAATGAGTACAAGGGCAATACGTATCGTACCAATTATCACGACCTTTTGGATGCCAAAGAGAAACAACGTGACGAAGCCCGCCGTAGTTGGCAAACTATTGAGAATATCAAAGAACTGAAAGAGGGATATATGAGCCAAGTGGTTCACAAAATTGCAGAACTGATGGTGAAATACAACGCCATTGTGGTGCTTGAGGATTTGAATCTTGGCTTTATGCGTGGACGACAGAAGGTGGAGAAACAAGTATATCAGAAGTTTGAGAAGATGCTTGTTGATAAACTGCATTATTTGGTAGACAAGAAACTTGATGTAAATGAAATCGGTGGACTCTTAAATGCTTATCAATTGACGAACGACCCTAAACATTTCAACGGATTGAGCAAACAAGACGGATTCTTATTTCATATTCCTGCTTGGAACACAAGCAAGATGGATCCTACGACAGGTTTTGTGAATTTATTTGACACTCGATACAAAAACATTGACGGTTCCAAAGCATTTTTTGGTAAATTCCAATGCATACGATACAACAAGACAAAAGATTGGTTTGAGTTTGCCTTTGACTACGACGATTTTACCACCAAAGCCGAAGGCACACGCACAAAATGGACTCTTTGTACCTACGGAACACGTATTGAAACAAAG
>JAEEQV010000159.1:0-5651 GCA_016285445.1 Bacteroidales bacterium | reverse complement strand
AAATCTTTCACATCAGTTACATTCTGATAGGCATCGGGAGTATTGTCCATCACTTTGGTACCGTTAATTGAGAGCCAACCGTAATCGTAAATATACGTATTCCCGTTTATGTACCATTGTCCCAAATAATCTGGCCATTCGCGACCAACGCCTGCAAGATAGATTCTATTGCAAATATCAACTTCAAAAGCCGTAGGCGAGATATTTGGCACTCCTGAACCACTTCCAAAAACCGTTGACCAACGCAAATCCGACAAGTCATTGGTAAACGATGCCAAGAACTGACCGCTATTAGGATTGTTGTAGTTCGCATTATAAATCAACGTGTTGCCTGATGCCGTTGTTTGCCCGAAAATAAACACATCGTTGTTTGAATTGACACGGACAAAATGTGCCTGGTCATATTGTTCGGAACCGAAATACGTTGCACCTTGCAGAAATCCAGTGTTTTTGTCAAGTTTCAAGACAAACGCATCAACCGTACCGCCAATTCGTTCGGTTTGGTATCCGCCACCTGGGAAATTCAACGTCGAGGAACACGTTCCGCCCGTCACATACACGCCGTCAATGTGGTCAACATCAATAGAATATGCCGCATCCTTGCTATCGCCACCAATATAGGTGCTCCATTCCAGATTTGCCAAGTCAGGCGAAAACTTACACACTACGCCGTCCTGTGAGCCACCCGAAGCACCTTGAAATCCGTTCACGATAGGAAAATCTGCGGAAAATGTAGTTGAGGCGATATACACATTATCGTTATCGTCAACCATAATTTCCCCACGGGCTCCGTCGCCATAATTGTAATACAACGAATCGTAACCATAATACAAATCGCCTTCTTCCCAACTAAAATTGATACCGTCGTTCTTGCTACCTCCCAAAAACGTTGATGATAGGATTGACGAGCCATCTTCGGCTATTTTCGCAACAAAAATATCAACGCCGTGTTCAAACAAAATCAAATTGTCGTAGAGAACGGAATCTCCACCTTGAAACGTCGTCAAGTATCCATTATATGCAGGGAAATCGGCTGAGCCGGTCGTCCCTAACATAAGCAATTCGTCGTTGCTGTTCACAATCAAACTATGAGGCATTTCGCAACTGCTACCGCCTATGTACGTGGCATACAAGCGTTTCTTGCCTGTTTCGTCAAGTTTTATAAGTCCAATGTCCCAATTCCCACCTGCATAAGTAAGCTGAATAGCACCCATACTTACGGGGAAGCCAAATCCTTCGACGATTCCCGCCAAATATGCGTTGTTCTTGGAATCGTACGTAGCCGTAAAGCCCCAGTTGTCGGCAGTGGAGCCGGTGTAGGTTGAAAAAACAAGATTCGGGTCGATGTACAACGTATATTCCGGACTATACGTTCCTAAATCGTAAGTTACCTTAAAGTTCTCCAGATGATAGGCACAGGGGATTTCAACCGTGTCGTTGTCGATGATTTGATATGCAAACGGCTTTTGCTCGTACACTTCGTTGACCGAGGTTGTAATCACAAGGACTCCGTCGTGACGAACTTTCATTGATGGAATATCGGTATATTCCAAAACAATTTTATGCGGATTTCCACCCGGAGATACCACAAAATCATATTTCAAGTCGGCACTATTGCCATACAAATGAAGATCGATGTTTTTATAGAGATTTTTATACATCACATCGTTGAAACTGCGCACATCCGACGACCATTTTTTCGGATTCGGACCAGTCAAATAGTTCTCGGTATAGGCATTCTGATTAAAGCCATAGGGTTTGACTTTTGTATTCGCATTAAGAAAATTCACCCTATATGCGTGCGCCTTCATCTCATGACTGTGCGCCTTTTCTGCCAATGGAAGTTGCTTGCCAGTTTGTTCAAAAAAACGCCTACTTGAATCTAAGAATTCCTCGGTAATTTCCGTCGTGGCATGACGATGTTTCAAACTTTCGGAATCGCGGAAATAGTATGTAAGCGAGTTTTTTTCAAGAAAGACATACCCGCCATATAACTGACTGCGAAACAACACGTTATCGGCCCATTGATGCTTGTTTTCGGTAAAATAGATTTCCGAATTTTGGGCAAAAATGGCAAAAGATGCAACAATCCCTATGACCAATAACGCAAATTTTCTCATCTACAATAAGATAGAAAAAATAAAGGTAAAGTTACAATTTAAATTGAAAATTGAAAATTGGCGGGAGAGAAATGGAAAAAAAAGAGTCACTTAGTTGTGACTCTTTTTTGTTTTTTACAAGAATGTGTCGCTTTTTATTGACGCATTTCCTATCGAATACTTTCTATCAATTCTGGCAAGGCAAGCTCAAATTTCACGCCATACCAGTGATTTTTGTCGTTAATTGTTTTTGCAATGGCGTTCACCGTGAAATCTACGGCAATTTTTGCCGCCTGTTCTATTGTCTTTCCCAAGATCATTGCTCCGGCAAAACTACTTGCAAACACGTCACCCGTGCCGTGGAACATTCCAGGATACAAATCACGGAAATAATAACTTACTTTCCCTGTAGCACCGTCGATAGTGGCAACGCCCAATTTGCCTTCTTCTAGACTTACACCTGTAAGCAACGCATTCTTACATCCAAGTCCCAACAATTTCTTCAAAATACGTTCAATATATTCTTTCGTGTGACCTGATTCTATGTATTCCTCGTCAAGCATAAATGCTGCTTCGGTAAGGTTTGGCACGATAACGTCGGCTTTTTTACAAAGTTTCGCCATTTCTTTTGCAAAACTTGGCTCAAAACCAGGATATAATTTCCCTTTGTCACCCATAACTGGGTCAACAATGATTTTGCTGTCGGGTTTACGAAGTTCGTCCATAATGTCGGAAATGTATTCCAATTGTTTCACGCTTCCCACATAACCCGTATAGAATGCGTCGAACTTGATGTTTTCTTTCTTCCAATGTTCTTTGATGGCAGGAAGGTCCTCGGTTAAGTCGTGAAACGTGTAACCTGTGAAACCACCTGTATGTGTTGATAAAATTGCCGATGGCAAAATTGCCGTTTCAATTCCCATTGCCGAAATAACTGGCAGGGCAACCGTCAAGGAACATTGTCCCACGCACGAGATGTCCTGAATCGTAAGTATTTTTTTCTCGTTCATTTTTTTTATTTTTTTCAAGTTAAACCTTAAAATCTTGTCAACGCTTTATCTGTTTTGACGGTGCAAATATACATAAAATTTAATAACCTACCAAAAGCATAGGTTATTCTTTTCTAAAAAATATATCAAAAATATACCAACTAACTTGAAAAAACGTATTTTTGCGATTAAATGAGATGGAAATGAAAAAACTTATTGTCATATTACTTTGTGCCTTTGCCGCGTTTCAAGTTGAGGCACAGACAAAACCGCCAACTCCCAAATCGAAGGCGACGGCAGCAAAAACTGCTCGTGATGCGCAGCCACCAAGAAAAACATACGCTGAACGTGTAGCCGATACGATTGCAGGGAAATATGGTCCCGACAATGTGCTTATCACAAACGTCGTTACGGTGGAATCTTCGGTACAGAATGTCACTGCAACCGATATTACTATTGAACAAACGGTTATCACCAATGTTTTGATTGAAAATGTGATTTGTGAATATCTTACGTTGACAAACGCAACATTGTCGGATCTTGTTATTCGAAATTGTAAGATTGAAGACTTCTTGATTGAAAATTCCTCTATCGGAAGTTTGACAATAGAGGATTCGCAGGTCAATGCTTTTGAATCGGACGAAAGTACTATTCGTCGTCAGACATTTATGGCAAAAGAACCCGAACCTGTTGAAGAAGAGGTAAAGAAGAGCCCGTATAAGTCAACGACAACGCGTCCAAGTACAACGGCGCAGAAAACACCTACTTCAACTTCAGCGGCAAATAATGCCAAGAAGAAAAAAGGACAAAAAAGATAGTTTAGAATTTTTCCGTGTGAATTTTATCTAACTGCAAACGGTTGAGGTCGAACGGTTTACGTTCTTCCGATTTGTAACCCATTGCTATCACCGACAACACTTCGTAGTTTTCAGGAATGTTGAATGCCTTTTTCAGCACTTCCGACGCACTTTCGCCTGATTCCTGTGCACGTTTGCGGATTTGTACCCAGCAACTTCCCAAGCCCAAATCTTCTGCCGCAAGATGCAGATATGCCGAGGCAATGGAACAATCTTCAACCCACACGTCGGTTTTTTGCGTGTCGGCAATTACGATTACGGCAAGAGCGGCATCCTTTACGAATGCGGCGCCGGCTTGCTTACAAGTGGAAATTGTCTCCAACGACTGCTTGTCTTCCACGAAAATGAATTCCCATGGATTTGCACGATGTCCCGACGGGCTCATCAAAACAATCTGTTTCAGTTTTTCCTGTATTTCCTGCGGAACTTGCTTGTCAGCAAACGTTCTCGTACTTCTTCGTTTTTGTGCTAAGTCGAAAAATGATTCCATAATTATTTTTTATGTAAAACTCGGTAAAACAAATATATCATAACTGCCGTAACCGACAATTGCACCGTGAGCATAAGTATTAAAGCAGCCGTTGACATTATTCTATTGTTATTTCTTCAAAATTATGTTGACGTGCGAATCGGATGAACACGCACAATACTATCAAAAACAAAAGTAATCCAATTCGGCAAATATCGACGTAAAAAACGTTATTTATGACATCGGCCTTGTAAATTGGTGAGCCAAAGGTGACCACATCGTCGGGCGAAACAAGCACTTCGGCGTCAGACGGAAGCACGTAGGTTTTTTCTTCTATCACCAATTCCGTATCGGAAATCTTTTTTACCACACCTTCGTTTTCGGCATAAAACTCGTCGGCAAACCACGTTTTGTTCGGACCAATATTTTGATGACGCAATTCACCAATAATACTTGAATCGTCAAGTTCCCACCCTTTGAAACTCAGCAGCGACCAATCGTCATTTTTGGGTTTTATGAGTGCCGCTACAAAAATGATAATCAACATTGTGGGGGTGATATATTTAAGTATTGCTTTATATATCTTCGGAAGACGAATTTCCGCATCGTCGGTAATCATCTTCCAACCTTTGTCAACGCCAAGCACCCATGAAAATGCGATTGCTTCCAGCAAGGCGAAGAAAAACAGCGAAACAGTTCCGCCCCAGAAATCATACTGGTCGAACACGCCTTTGTCGAAGAACAGCACGCACGGAAGCGCCAAAATGAACAATAACACGCCAAAACGGTACGAACTTTTCCGTTGTGTCCAGTTGTAATTTCGTGCCAAGAATGCGATGAATGGCTGACTTATGGAAATTGACGACGTGATTGAAGCGATGAACAATATTCCGAAAAATGCAAAGCCCGCAAGGCACGAAAGCACGTCGCCCCATTGTTCGAACAAATACGGCATGGTACGGAATCCAAGGCCGAAACCGCCCATTCCCGTCAGTTCCACAACCTTGTCAACGCCAAGATAGCCAATGGAAATAGGAATAATAATAGCGCTTCCCAGCACGATTTCTGCAAATTCGTTAGTAAATGCCGAGGTCATTGAGTTCAATGCAATGTCGTCATGCTTCTTCATGTACGAAGCGTAGGTTTGTATCGCCCCCATTCCCAGCGACATGGTAAAGAACACCTGACCGGCAGCCGAGAGTCACACTTTGGGATTTGCCAGCGAATCAACGTCGAT
>JAEEQV010000158.1:0-5675 GCA_016285445.1 Bacteroidales bacterium | reverse complement strand
TACAAAAAATATTTCCTTTCGCGCCGACAGTTCGGAATTGCCGTTTTTTGGATTCTCAACGGATTGGCGAAGAAGATAATCTTGAGCGATTACATTGCCGTGAATTTTGTTGACCGTGTGTTGGAAAATCCTCTGTTATATACGGGATTTGAAAATTTGGTGGCGTTGTTTGCTTATTCGTTGCAAGTTTATGCCGATTTTTCGGGCTATACCGACATTGCAATCGGGGTGGCGATGATTATGGGATTTCATTTGCCCAAAAACTTTAATTCTCCATATAAGGCGACTAATCCGGGCGAATTTTGGAAACGCTGGCACATCTCGCTTTCAAAATGGTTACAGGACTATTTGTACATTCCGCTTGGTGGCAATAGAACTGCTTCGGTGGGTACATACGCTTGTATTCTCACCATTTCGTTGATTGGTACGATTCTGTCGGGTAGTATTTGGGTTGCGATTATTTTGGTTTCGTTGGCGTTGATTGTCACGTTTTATTGTAGAAAATCTCCCGAAAAGAAGAAGGCGCTCACGTCGAATATGAACCGTATGAATACGATGTTGCTTGGTGGTTTGTGGCACGGTCCAAGTTGGAATTTTATGATCTGGGGCGGTTTGAACGGCATAGGAATGATAATCTATCGTTTTTGGAAAGATTGGGACCACCCGTTACGCTTGCTTTCCATTAGTATCGCTACGTTCGGCGCTTACAAAATGACGGAATATTTCCCCGCACCGATTTGGAATATCGCTTTGGTGTGGTCGGGTGTGATATGGATAGGAACATTCCTGCGATTTATGTATAATTTTATCGGTTTCAAGAACCCTATACCTTGGTTGGAACGGGCATGGGCGGTATTTCTCACGTTTGTGTTCATTACGTGGACACGATTGTTTTTCCGTGCCGGTTCAAATCTCGATCCAGCCGAAGCCAACGAGAAGGCGTGGAGTACGGCAAAGAATATGGTGCAACAAATAGGTTCACCGTGGAATCTGCAACAAGTTCCCGAAATAGCGTCAAGTTGTGCCAACATATTGATATTGTTCTTTTTAGGAATGATAATTCATTGGTTGCCAGAGAATTTCAAACGTCGTTACCGCATTTCGTTCGCCAAATTGCCCTTGCCGATAATGGCAGTCGTGGCTGTTACGATAGTTTTCGTGATATATCAGTTCGTAACGGCTGATTTACAGAAATTTATTTATTTTCAGTTTTAATGGAACAAAAGGATTTATTGGAACTCATTACCACAAAAATGCCCTTCGGAAAATATAAGGATTGGCCGTTGTGCGACTTGCCCGAACCGTATTTGGCGTGGTTTTCTCAAAACGGATTTCCCAAAGGCAAGTTGGGGCAACAATTGGGACTGATGTACGAAATAAAACTGAACGGGTTGGAGTATCTGTTGAAAGAGTTACGAAAGCAATTTCGATTATAGAATAATTTGTATGCTTCCTTCAAAATTTACAAAAAACGCACATTCCCATCTTCCATAGGAAATACGTGGCTGAAAGTGAATGGAATAGCGTGGAACGTAATACAAAATATGACCGACCGACTCGTTTTCCTGATTTAACTTACTTCGTATGTCAGATTCTTCGGAACCGAGGTGCAATTTCTTGCAATGGTAATATTGTTTTCGTCGCTATCGGTGGCAATTATGTGAAGATTTTTCTTTACTAAAGCAGCAAGCAATGCAAATTCTCCTTGACCGCAATTTTCAATGGTGTAGGTGCCTTCGTCGGGCAATTCTGCTATTTTGGCGGCAAGGTTTTTATCTTTAAAAACTTTGCGTGCGTGTTGCTCAATCTGTTGGCTTTTGTAAATGTAGTTGTGCAAGACTAAATCTTTGTAATAATCAGCATTTTCAACCTCTTGTGCAAGTTTTGCATATTCTTGTTCGTAGAACTGACGAACAAGTTTCGCCGTTTCTCTACATTCTTTTCCCGAACAAAATGTTTCGTCGTCAGGTGTTATTCTATTGAAAATCTTAACGGTTGCTTTCCCTTTGCGAAGCAGAAATTCCGTTTTTGGGAAAAAGTGCCCAATGCCGTGAATCATTGTCGGAATAATATCAACATGGAGTTGTTGTGCAAGATAGAAAGCCCCTTTGTGGAAACGAAGAATGTCGCAGTTTTCGGAACGAGTGCCTTCGGGGAAAACTAAGATGGAATATCCTTTTGCAATGGCTTCGCGAAGTTGATCAACATTGTCTTCAATGCCGTCTTCCACAGGGTAAAAATCGGCGTATCGGATAATCCATCCATAGAACGGACAACGCCAAACCCAGTGGTTTGTGAGACAGATTATTTTGGGATTTAGGAGCAATAAATACATCAAATCCAAATGTGACTGATGGTTGGCAATGATGATTCCCGGCTTCTCAAACGTTTCGTTTGCCGTGTTTTGCAGTTCAAAATCAATGTTCGGAATGATTTTTACGAGAAATCTGAAAATACCACATAATCGTTTGTGATACCAAAGTTTGTGTTTCTCGGTTTTTCCTAATAGTGTTAGACTTACGAATCCAGCTAACGTGAGGTAAATGCTACCGATTAAAAATCCAATGAATGAGATAATGGTGATTCCAAGATTTTTAATAGTGATTGGCATAAGTCGATTTTTCCCATTTTTCTGCGTCAGCCAACGATAGAGTAGCGGTGGAAACAAATACGCCATAAGTACGACGGAAAACATTCCCACGATTGTTACTTCTCCCAGCGAACGCATCGCAGGATGTTGGGCAATAATGAGCGAACCAATGCCGATAAACATTATGGTTGCCGAAAGCCACACGGAATTTTTGTACGAAGCGAGCATTTTTTTCTTGTAGGTATATTCGTACATCATTCCTTCGGTAACGAAAATGGTGTAATCGTCGCCTTGACCAAAAATGAACGTCGCAAGAATAATGTTCACTATGTTGAATTTCATATCGAAGATTCCCATCAGTCCCAAAATCCAAATCCACCCGATGGTGAGAGGAATAAATGAGATTATGCTTAATTCTAATCGCCCGAAAGAGAATGTCAGAAACAAGAATACAATCAAACCGCAGATATACAGAACATAGTCGAAATCGTCGGAAAGGGCGTCAACCATTTGTGTTATGAGCGACGTGTTGTCGAAAGTGAAAACATTCTGTTGAATCTCATTTAATCTTGATTCAGCACGTTCTTTGTCGCTATTCGTTTCTATGATATTGTAAATCAGAACTCTGCCGTCTTCGTTTGAAATAAAATTATTTCCAATTGCGTGTAAGATGGGGTCGAAATAGTCGATATTTTGAACTGTAAAATCGTGAGAAAGAATTGCCACAAAATTATCAAATGCGTTATCGTTAAAACCATTGGCAATTCTTGCTTTTTCAAGATTCTCAATAATTGTTTCCTTATGCTGACTCATAAATGAGTTCCATTTCGCAAGTCGCTCATTTTGAATTTTTTGCGAAGGAATCAGTTGGTTGATTCCCGACACGTTTGCTATCAAATTTTCTCGTTTGAGCGAATCAATAACGGGTAGGGATTGTTCGTAATTCTGCAATGCCTCTTCTATCGTTGTACCTTCGGAAACACAGTAAAACGAAGGATTTCCACTTTGTGTCTGTTCGTTGATTTTGGCAAATTTCTCTTTTTGCGACTCCGTCATATAATTTATGGCATGCAAATCGGTCTCAAACGATGTACGTTTGCTCATAAAGAACAAAGGAATTGTCAGAAGAATGATGGTAACGACAATGAATGTGTTTTTATCAAGATTGTAAGACGCTATTTTATTGAATGTCAGATTGGTACTCAGTCGTTCTTGGTTAGCAAAGAGTTTTTTCTTGAACAAATGTGGCAGAAAAATCAGAACAAATAAAATAGTTCCTATAAGCAAGAATGACGCAAATAATCCAAGGTCTTTCATTGCATTGGAATGAATGAAAATGAGACTGAGAAATGCGCCTACCGTTGTGACGTTTCCCGTAACGAGCGGGTCAATTATGTCACGAATCGTTTGTTCTTTGCTATATCCTTGCTGGTAATGAGCCAGAAAATGTAATGGATAATTTGTCGCAATTCCCACAATTATGGAACCGATTCCAATTGCGATAATGGAAACCGAATCTTTGAAAATTGACACGAAAGCCATGCCAAATAATCCACCAAAAACGAGAGAAAACAATATGATAATCAAGGCTCTCACGTCACGGAAGAAGTACAACAGCACGAAAAGAATCAGGATTAAGGCGATTGCGGTGGAAATAAAACTGTCTTTCTTAATTTGGTTTGCGTTGCCAATTGAAATAATTGAAGCCCCAATGCAATCTACATGAATGTCAGGCATTTCTCGCATTATTTCCGCCATAGCAGAATCAATGTCGGCAATGAGTTTCGCATTTTCTTTTGTCTCGCTGACGGGCAATTTTGAATTGACGGCGATGATTGCTTCTTTTCCTGATTTGTCGAATATGTAACCGTCAATTATCTCGTAGTTCGCGTTGGAATTTGATTGTTTGAGCATTGCTAACGGGCGTGATGCAAAATGAAGCGGGTCGAGTGTAATAAAATCCTTGACAAAACCGCCCATAGGAGAAAGAATTATTTGCTTATTGCCATAAATTTTTGCATGTACGGAATCGTATGATAATGAACGTTCAATCTGCTGGTAATCCTCGTCGGTCAAATAGTAGGGCATATTTTGAATGATAAATTGACCAAGTTCCGTAATTTGTTGTTGGTCAATCATATAAAGTATGTCCTGTATTCGCTCGGCAGAATCTTTTTCTTGCAATTTTTCCACAAAAGTGTCAACGGCATCCATTATGGCATATTCGTCAGCCGTTTCCGACGCAACCGAAACCATCAATTTATTGGAGCCGCCAATGTGTTGTGAGGCATACTGAATGCGCTCATTCTCTTTGCTTTGCGGCAAAAAAGAACTAATGTCTTCGATGAATGAAATGCGTAAAATGGCACACACACACAGCATAATGATTCCAACAAGCAAGCAACGAAGCAAGATGGAATGCTTGTCAAAAAAAGCATATATGTGAAGCAACAGATTCGTCATTTTCAAATTTGAATGGTTTTCTTCCGAAGCACGAAATATGCCCACACGATTGATTTCGAATACATTTCTTTATGTATGATTTTTGCGGAAATCTGTTTGCGTTTTTTCTCTAAATCAGGAATTGCCGAACGATAATCTTTATGTGCGTGAAGAATTTCTTTTGCATTTTTGAAATCAAAGTGAACCACGAAATTCAGCCAAGAAACGGCATCAAGCAGACGACGTTTGAATATGATTTTTTTGTAACAGTCATCTGGCAGATTTTTGTGGAGCATATACAAATTGTTTCGGAAATTGAGGTATGTTTTGAACGGATTTTCCTTTGGCAATGAACCGCCACCGACGTGATATACTTCGGATTGAGGAATGTATTTGATTTTGTATCCAGCATTTTTCACTCGCCAACAGAAATCTATTTCTTCCATATGAGCACAAAACTCTTTGTCAAGTCCGCCAAGTTGTTGATACACTGAACGTTTTACAAATAAAGCGGCTCCCGAAGCCCAAAAAATATCACATTCTTGATTGTATTGTCCTTCGTCTTTTTCAATTGAAGAAAACAAGCGTCCGTGACAAAACGGATAACCGAATTTGTCGATGAAACCGCCTGCAGCACCTGCAT
>JAEEQV010000157.1:0-5692 GCA_016285445.1 Bacteroidales bacterium | reverse complement strand
ACGGAGTTGACATCATCTCGTTTGCCAGAAATCACCTTAGGTGACGACTTTGAACTTTGCGATGGTGCAAGTATTGAATTGGAACCATTGATTAAATACACCTATCCAGGTAGTTATTCTACAAAATGGTTCCTTGATACATTACAATTAAGTAGCACCGAAATCTTGAATCCGACATATACACAAAAAGGTACGGATACGTATAGAATCGGTATTGAGATTACCGATGTCAACAATTGTAAGAGCACCGATGAACTTGACATCACTGGTTTACAAAATCCTATTGCAAATGCAGGTGAAGACAGAACGGAAGATTGGGATAACCTATTTGTATTGTACGGAAATGCGTCTGGTGGAACGCCAGAATATTCATATCTGTGGAGCCCAATGGATTCATTGTCGCCTGCCACACCAGAAAATGCTCGAATGCAAAATCCGACAGCAAGTTTGTTGGAAACAAATATCTATACTCTTGAAGTTACTGACTCGAAAAACTGTAAGGGTACCGACCAGGTAACGATTACAATTATTGGTCAGCCATTGAAGGTGTCTATCGTACAGCTTCCTGATCCATATTGTTACGGTAATACCGTTATGTTGGAGGCAATTCCTTCGGGTGGTACGGGTGTCTATGAATATAAATGGTCGTTAATTTCTGATCCTTCTACAGTTATTTCGACCGAGAAATCAATAGAAGTTTCGCCAGAAACAGTTACGGCTTACAAGGTTGTTTTGAGTAGCGTCGGAGCAAAACACTTCGACCCGACCGATGCAACTCATACGGTTGTGGTGAATCCATTGCCAAAAATTTCGTTGTTGAGTGGTATGAATCCACACGTTTGTCAAGGTGACGTCACCAACATCATTCCAAGTGTGACGGGTACAGCTCCTTATACCTATGAATGGTTTGACGGCAGTCCCGTAACTATCAAAACGGAAAATTATCAATTTAGCAATTCGCAAATCGTTGGTGACAAGGAACTGAAATTGGTTGTAACCGATGCAATTGGTTGTGTTGATTCGTTGAAATTTAACGTTACGATTGATGAGTTACCTGATGTTACAATTGATCCAGTAACGGAATGTGTTCACGTGGAAGCACAAGCAACGGCAACAGCATCGAAAGGTATTGCTCCATATACATATATGTGGGGGGGAATTGATGGTATTGCTTCACAAGGAAACACGTCTCGTTTCACAATTAACGAATCGGGAACATACACTGTTGAAGTTTCGGTATATGATGCAAATATGTGTAACACAAAGACAGAAGCATTGGTTACCATAAAGCCAGAATCTACCTTGGAATTGGAGCCAACTTATGCAGTTTGTGCAGGTGACGAAATCACGTTGGACATCAATCCTAAGGGAATCCCAGGAAACTATACGATGCACTGGGTTGGTGGCGACAGAAACAGAATAGTTGATTCTTCTATTGTTACAAAATCTATATTCCGAAGCGAAAACGAAGGTACATATACGTTATTATATACCATAGCCGACGAATACAACTGTCCCAAACAAGAATCAACGAAGGTGACGGTATATCCGGCAGTGAAACTTGCCGACATTGAAGACCAAAACGTGTGTGCCGGCATTGACTTGAATATCACTGCCGAAATCACGACAGGTAATCCGTCTCATTATAACTGGTTAGGAAACGTTTCGCCTGATGACGAAAAAAGTACGGTATTCAATTCTACAAAGGACGGAACCTACGAAATTACAGTCATTGCAGGTGATAAGAACTGTAGCGACACGAAGGTATTCAACATCACGGTACAGCCAAATCCTGTTGTTAAGATTATCGGTAATCCTATTGTAGATTATATGGCAACAACAACGTTGACTGGTCAATTGGTAACGTACACGACAGCTCCGTTTGAACATTCGTGGGAAAGTGCCGCTGATATATTGACTGGGGCAAATACCTCGGCTATCACGACGATTCCTATTGTGAAAACGACTGAATTCACATATACGATAACCGATAAATATAATTGTACGGCAAGTGCGTCAATGACGGTACAAACCGAGATAATCCTACCGAAGATTATGCGTTTGTGTGACGGTACTGAAGTTGAAGTTCCTGCAAACGAACTTGTTGACTCAACACAGATTTGTTTGACAGGTGATGTACTTGAATTGTGCGTTGGCGAATCGGCATACTTGATTCCTCAATTTGAATCTGGGAAAACGGACAATCTAAGGTATTATTGGAAGGATGATGACGGTAATTTCTTAGGAAACGACATCAATATTGAAGTAAGTCCTACGAAACAATTCACTATTTATACATTGACCGTTTCTAATACTGCTGGCTTTACTACTGATGTTCAGTACTCGGTAATTGCACATCCGATTCCAACTGCCGAAATTATTGTTTCGCCAGATTATAATGGTAAATTCTATACTAATAGCATCATGGCTATCGATGGTAATCCTACCAGTGCCGAAAATGGCGTAAGCTTTGTTTCTCATGAATGGACTACAAGTGTAAATGTAGGAATTGCAAATCCAAATGCACAGAAGACAACAATCCAATCGGCAACTCCGGTAGATTTACTGAAACTTACGTATGCAACCGTTGACCAAAATGGTTGTAAGGCATCTGCCGAAAAAGAAATCGTAATTGAAGACCAAAAAATGCCTGTAATTATCGGTAAAAACGTCTGTGTAAACTCTTCTGCAGTATATTCTTTGAATGAAAAATATCCGGCTGGAACAGTATATGTTTGGTCTGTTGAAAATGGTACCATCATTGGAGAATCGAATGGAGCTACATTGGAAGTGCTTTGGTCACAAACAGAAAATACCAGCGTAAGCGTAAGCATTTATCCTCCAAATGATAGACCAATTGAAAATATATCAACAAATGTTTTTGTGATTCCGTATCCTGATATTACAATCAATGGTCAAATTCACGTGTGCGTTGGCGAAACAGCCACATATCAGGCAATTGACAATAAGAAAGATGAATCAATGGACATATTATATTATTGGTCAATTGAGGATGGAAAAGGTGACATCATCGATATTTCTCATCCAGGAAGTGAATTGGCAACAATTACATGGAACGAAGAAGGCAAGGATCTCGTAAAATTACAAGCATCATACGGTTCTTTATGTCCGACAACAACTGACTTGACTGTATATATCCACCCAACGCCAGATGCCGATTTCAAATACTATGCTTCGGAAGATGTTTATTTCATCGAAGAAGACAAAATTCGTCATACCGACAGTATTTTCGTTGGCAAGGATGTAACATTCAAGAACTTGACGACGAAGTATTCAACGTTTGACTTCTATTGGGATTTCATCGGTGATGGCGTTTACACCGAAAATTCTTACGATGCATTGTATGAATATGACGAAGTTGGCGATTTCAATGTCTCGTTGATGGTTGTTGACAAGACATGGGGTTGTAAGAACGTGATTTCAAAACCGCTGAAAGTCGTTCCAAATCCAAACTGTGGTCTTGTGTTCCCGAATGCATTCACTCCTGATTTGTCGGAAAACAATACATTCTATCCTGTATTCAAGGCAGGCGTCTTGGAATCAGGTTACGAATTGCGAGTATATAACCGTTGGGGAACGCTGTTATGGACAACAACTGATTTGGAAGGTCAGTGGGACGGCGTATACAAGGGTTCAATAAGCAAACAGGATGTATATGTATATCACTGCAAGGCAACCTGCGAGGACATTGACCCTGCAACAGGAAAGAATCGTGTCTTGAATGTGAAAGGTGACGTTACGATAATTAGATAACAAACAATCACGTAAAATAAGGTAAAAGGCAGAGTAGTTTATATTCTGCCTTTTTCTTACTTTTGCCACAAATAAATATACAATGAACATTGCAAATATAATAGGTAATCATCCCAAGCCGTTGTTCTCTTTTGAAGTGTTGCCACCTTTGAAAGGTAAGAGCATAGATGAGATTTATAATACCATTAATCCGTTGCTGGAATTCAACCCTCAATTTATCAATATCACGACCCATTGCGAAGTGTTCGACAAAGACGGAAAACGTACTCGTAAACGTCCGGGAACATTGGCTGTGGCAGTTGCCATAAAACAGAAATACAACATTCCCGTTGTCCCTCATATTTTGTGTGGCGGTTTTACTCGCGAAGAAACCGAATATGTGTTGATAGACTTGAACTTTATGGGTATCGAAAATCTGTTGGTGCTTCGTGGCGATGGCAGAAACAAGGAAAATTATCAACCCGAAGTTGGCGGGAATCGCAATGCTATTGATTTGCTTCGTCAAATCAACGATATGAATCGTGGAAAGTATCTTAATGATACGGAACCATATAGTTCAACCATTACGAATTTCCACTGTGGCGTTGCCGGTTATCCCGAAAAACATTATTCCGCCACAAGTCTTGAGGAGGATATTCAACATTTGAAAGAAAAAGTTGATGCCGGTGCGCAATACATTGTGACTCAATTGTTTTTTGACAATCAGAAATACTACGATTTTGTTGATAAATGTCGCAAAATTGGTATCACGGTACCTATTGTGCCTGGAATAAAACCTATCGGTTTCAAGAGTCAGGTTGATGTGTTGCCGAAAATATTTTCGTGCAGTTTGCCAGCGGAATTAGAGAAAAATCTTCGTATGTGCAAAACCGACGCCGATGCGGCAAAAGTCGGTACGGAATGGGCTATTTATCAAGCACAGGAATTGACAAAATTTGGCGTTCCCTTGATTCACTGGTTTACGTATTCCGACCCTTCACAAATAGTTGAAATTGCAAAAGCGATTTACTGATGATTTCGATTAACAACCTTGCCGTCCGTTTTGGCGGATACACACTTTTTGACGATGTTTCTGTAATGATTTCCGACAATGACAAGATTGGACTTGTCGGTCGTAATGGTGCGGGAAAATCCACCTTACTCAAAATCATAGCAAAGCAGGAAGAACCAACCGAGGGCGAAGTTGTTATTTCTTCGGATTGGAAAGTGGGGTATTTGCCACAAACAATGAAGGTTTCCGACGGAAAGACGGTGTTGGAGGAAGTTCGTGGTGCATTCGAGGAACTGAATGCAATGCAGAAAAAGTTGGATAAACTGAATGCTGAACTTGCCGAACGTACTGATTACGAGTCAGATTCTTATTTAAAACTGATTCATCAAGTTACGGAGTTGTCGGACCAGTTGGAAATGCACGGCAAAAATTCCGTTGAGGGCGAGATGGAGCAAATGCTTATGGGACTTGGGTTTTCTCGAAGCGATTTTGACCGAAAAACATCGGAGTTCAGTGGTGGTTGGCGAATGCGTATCGAGTTGGTGAAAATCCTGCTCCGAAGACCGCAAGTGTTGCTGCTTGACGAGCCAACAAACCACTTGGACATTGTGTCAATTCAATGGTTGGAAAAATTCTTGGTGCAATATCACGGAGCAATCATCCTCATTTCGCACGACCGAAGATTTTTGGATGCGGTAACCAAGAAAACGTTTGAGATAAGTGTAAATAAACTCACGGTTTATCCCGCTCCCTATACACTATATCTGGAATTGAAGGAAGAACGCTATGCGCAGCAGTTGGCAGCCTACGAGAATCAGCAGAAGATGATAGAGGACACGGAAAAGTTTATTGAACGTTTTCGTTACAAAGCGACTAAATCGGTACAGGTGCAGTCTCGTATCAAGCAATTGGAGAAAATTGACCGAA